>JBFHXQ010000060.1:0-11440 GCA_041598895.1 Woeseiaceae bacterium
CAACGGCCAATTTCGCAACGTCAAAACTCCTGAGGAATTTAGGCCGCTGCTGACGTTCGATTCGCTGCCGCTCGCCGATGTGATTGCGAGAGTCAACAAGCACAGCAACAATGTCATGGCCCGCCAGCTGCTGTACACGCTTTCCGCCGAAGTACTCGGCACGCCGGGCACCGAAGCCGGAGGCCGCCAAGTCATCAACGATTGGCTGATGGATATCGGCGTCGATACGGCGAGCTTGCGCTTCGATAATGGCGCGGGTCTGTCGCGTGACGCACGCATCAGCGCGAGGTCGCTCGGTACGATTCTGCGCTACGCCTGGGATCAGCCGTATATGCCGGAATTTGTCTCGTCGCTCGCCATTTCCGGCACCGACGGCACGCTTCGGCAGCGTTTTGGCGACGCTCGGCTCCAGGGGCGCGGGCATCTCAAGTCGGGATCGCTCGATCACGTCGCGTCGCTTGCGGGTTATTTTCAGGCCCGGTCCGGCCGCCGTTTCGCGGTTGTCGTCATTCAGAATCATCGCGATGTCCATCGCGGGCCCGGCGAGGAAGTTCAGCACGCGCTGCTGCGCTGGCTGAACGGCTTGTGACGGGATTCCGCGGGACTTCCAATGCGGTTCTAGTAGAATGCGCGCGGGCCCCCCGGAGATTGACATGTACCTGGAAGCGGACTTTCGATTGTTGCCTGCCGTGAGCCGGTCGCCGGACATGGAACCGGCTGCGCGGCGGGTACCGGGCCCGGCGAAGCAGCGTAGTTGCCCGGCCGTGATTCTGCAATCGCTAGCGGCTGGCATACTCCTGGCGTTCGCGCCGCTGACGGCATTCGCGGAGACCGCTTACGTCACCGATAATCTCAGGCTCGGCCTGCATCGTGCAGCTGATACGAGTGATCGTCCATTTCGTACGCTCGAAAGCGGGCAGAGCGTCGAAATCCTTTCGCAGAATCGCAACTATGCGCAGGTCAGGCTGGCAGACGGCACCCAGGGCTATGTCAAAGCTGCTTACCTCGTTCTCGAAAAGCCGGCAAAACTGATCGTCGCAGAAACCCAGGCCGAGAGTAATCAACTCAAATCTGAACTCGGAGCGCTGCGCCAGGAGTTTGCAGCGCCTGCCGCGACGATCGCGGAACTGCAGCAACAGACTGCGGAGCTGCGGGAGGAGCTCGGTGCGCGCGAAACGAGAATTGCCGAACTCGCGGAAGCGAATGCCGACTATCGGACCCGGCAGGCACAGTTCAAATTCAGTCTGCCGTTGAGCTGGGTGGCGGGCGCTACGGCAGTTTGCCTCGTCGGCGGTTTCCTGCTGGGGCTGTGGTGGGCCGATCACCAAAGCCGCAAGCGTCACGGCGGCATCCGCATCTATTGATCCGATTCCGAGCTTGCTGCAGCGATATTTATTTCGGCGGGTTATAAGCCGATAAGCACAAAATCGTTCACGCGCCCCGGGGCTCTGCTTAAGGTCGGTATCCGGGCGTGGTGCCCGTGACGGCAGCACCACGCGACGACGATCGGAGCAGTTCGTATGAGCACCCTTGCCGCAGACAGCATTGCGTTGCCCCTGGACGCCCAGCAGCTCGGGGAGCTTCAGCGGGCGGTCGCGGGATTGGCCCCGGCGCAGCTGACCTGGGTCAGCGGCTATGTCGCGGGACTCGCGGCCGCAGACGGCGGCCGGACGGCGCCCGCAGCGCCTCCGGGCGAAACGCTGACCGTGCTGTACGGGTCCCAGACCGGCAACGGGCAGACGATTGCCGAACGACTTGCCGAACGGGCTCGAGACCAGGGTTATGCGACCAACTTGGTCAGCCTCGCCGACTACAAACCTGCGAATCTGAAGCGGGAGACACTGCTGACGCTGGTCGTCAGCACCCACGGCGAAGGCGACCCCCCCGACGATGCGGAACTCTTCCACGAGTTCGTGCTGTCGGACAGAGCACCGAAGCTCGCGAAGCTCCGATATGCGGTGCTGGCGCTGGGTGACAGCAGCTACAGCAACTTTTGTCAGACCGGTCGTGACTTCGACACGCGACTTGCAGAACTGGGTGGCGAGCGCGTGCAGCCGCTCGTCGAGTGCGACCTCGATTACGAGGACGCCGCGGCAGCGTGGGCTGAGAACGTGCTGGCCGAACTTCCCGAGCTTCTCAAGCCCGCCGAGTCGCCGCTGCCGCGCCTGCGCGCTGTCAAAAACGTGGCGACTTTCGACAAGAGCAACCCGTTCCCTGCCGAGGTCCTCGCCAACCAGAAGATCACCGCGGCAGATTCATCGAAGGATGTGCGCCACATCGAACTCTCCCTGGAAGGCTCTGGGCTGCGCTACGAACCCGGCGATTCGCTCGCCGTCATCGTGCATAACCCGCCGCAGCTCGTCAGCGAATTTCTGAACGAACTCGGCCTGGACGCGGAGGAGGCCGTAACGGTCGGCAGCGAGTCGCTGCCACTGCGACAGGCCCTCGACGAAAAGCTGGAAATCACTGCAGCGAACCAGGGCTTTCTCAGGGCCTGGGCCGGCTTCAGTGGTGCGAACGAACTTTCGAAGCTCGTCGAGCCCGGAAACAATGCTGCGCTCGCCCGGTTCCTCGAGACGCACCAGATCATCGACGTCGTCCGCAAGTATTCAGCGAGAATCAGCGCAGAAACGTTTGTCGGCAGCCTCCGCAAACTGAGTCCGCGATCGTATTCGATCGCCTCGAGCCCTGCCGCCAATCCGGATGAAGTACACCTGACGGTCGCAGCGGTGCGCTATGAAGCCCTCGGCCGCCCGCACTGGGGTGCGGCGTCGACGCATCTCGCGGATCGGGTCGCCGAAGGCGACAGCGTGCGTGTGTTCGTGGAGCCGAATCCGCGCTTCAGGCTGCCGTCGGACGACACGCCGATCATCATGATCGGGCCCGGCACCGGTGTCGCGCCGTTCCGGGCGTTTATCGAAGAGCGCGTCGAGCGCGGCGCGACCGGGCGCAACTGGCTGTTCTTCGGCGATCGCACGTTTCGCAACGATTTTCTGTACCAGCTCGAATGGCTCAGGCACCGCAAGAACGGGCACCTCGATCGCCTGGACGTCGCATTTTCACGCGACCGGGGCAGCAAGGTCTATGTGCAGCATCGGCTGCGCGAAAATGCTCGGGATATTTATGGCTGGCTCGATGAGGGTGCGGTTATCTATGTCTGCGGAGACGCAAAGCACATGGCAGGCGACGTTCACGATGCGCTGATCGAGATCATTGCAGCGCAGGCCGGCAGGAATAGAGACGATGCCGAGCGGCGCCTCAAAGAGCTGCGCCGCGCCGGACGCTACCAGAGGGATGTGTACTGATGTCGGCGAACGGACTTTCCGACGTCGAGCGTATCAAGGCCGCGAGCAGGCGCCTGCGCGGCACGCTTGCGAAAAGCCTGGTCGATCCGGTGACCGGTGCGCTGGCCGAGGACGACACGCAGCTGTCGAAGTTTCATGGCATCTACCAGCAGGACGATCGTGACGTTCGCAGCGAGCGCAAGCGCCAGCGCCTCGAGCCGGCGTACAGCTTCATGATTCGCGCGAGGGTGCCGGGTGGTGTGCTGACGCCCGTCCAGTGGCTGAACATGGACCGAATTGCAAATACGTATGCGAACGGCACCGTGAGGCTGACCACGCGACAGGCGATTCAGCTGCACGGGGTCATAAAGTGGCGCCTCAAGGAGACCATCGCTGCGATCAACGAAGGTCTGATGGATACGCTGGCTGCGTGTGGAGACGTGAATCGCAATGTGATGGCACCACCTTTGCCGCAGCTGTCCGCGCTGCATCGCGAGGTGCACCAGCACGCCGAGGCATTGAGCGCCAGACTCACGCCAGCAACCCGTGCGTACCACGAGATCTGGCTCGATGGCAAAAAACTGGATTCCGGCGCTGCGGAAAAGGAGCCGATCTACGGCGACACCTATTTGCCCCGGAAATTCAAATCGACGTTCGCAATACCGCCGCAAAATGACGTCGACGTCTATTCACAGGATCTCGGGTTTATCGCAATCAGCGAGGCAGGCCGCCTGGCCGGCTTCAACGTGACGGTGGGCGGTGGCATGGGGATGTCCCACGGCGAACCCGATACCTATCCTCGCCTTGCCGATGTACTCGGCTTTTGCGCGCCAGGCGACGTCCTGGAGGTTGCCGAGGCAGTCGTTACCACGCAGCGCGATTTTGGCGATCGCGGCAACCGGAAGCACGCCCGCCTGAAGTACACGATAGAGGATCGCGGCATCGCCTGGTTTCGGGACCAGGTTACTGCGCGTTCCGGTGTCGTCCTGCAGGCGCCCCGGCCGTTCCGGTTTGTCGGCAACGGCGATGTCTATGGCTGGCAGCAGGACGATAGCGGTCTCTGGCATTACACGCTGTTCGTCGAGAACGGTCGAGTGGCGGACGCAGGTGGTGTCGATCTGCTGGCAGGGCTGCGCGCGATCGCGGGCACGCACACGGGCGAATTCAGGCTAACGCCGAACCAGAATCTGATCATCAGCAACGTATCCGACGACGCCCGGGCACCAATCGATGCGCTGCTCGCAGAGCACGGCATTGGCAACACGATACGCGCGTCTGCACTTCGCCTGCATTCGATGGCCTGCGTCGGCATGCCTACCTGTGGTCTGGCCATGGCCGAAAGCGAAAGATACCTGCCGGCACTGGTCGATCGCCTGGAGAGGCTGGTCAAGGCGAACGGCCTCGAGGCTGTTCCGATTACGATTCGCATGACGGGCTGCCCGAACGGCTGTGCGCGACCGTATATCGCTGAAATCGGCCTCGTCGGTAAAGGGCCTGGTCGCTACAATCTGTACCTGGGCGCGGGTTTCGCCGGTGAACGGCTCAACTCCCTGCACCTGGAAAACGCCGACGAGGACGACATCGTCGGCGCCCTGAGTCCGCTACTTCAGGACTACGCAAGCAGCCGCGGCGACGCGGAACGATTCGGCGACTTTCTGGTGCGAACCGGAGTCGTTCGCGAGGTCAGGGCCGGGCGCGAATTTCACGCGGCGGCACGGGACTGAGATCGGCGGAGCGGCGATGAGCGAGCTTTGCGAACAAGGCAGCCTGCGTGCGGCGCTCAGGCTTTGTCAGCAATCACTGGCGGCACGGACGGCAGAAGAGCGCGTGCGCTGGGCGCTCAGGACGCTGCCTGGCCAACACATCGTCAGTTCGAGTTTCGGGGCGCAGTCCGCGGTAATGCTGCATTTGCTGTCGTCACATATGCCCGACATTCCCGTCGTCGTAATCGACACCGGTTACCTGTTTCCGGAGACCTATCGATTCATCGACGAGCTTGCCGACCGCCTGCGACTCAATCTTCACGTGTATCGACCCGAGCTTTCGAGTGCCTGGCAGGAAGCGCGCTACGGAAAGCGCTGGGAGAACGGGGTCGAAGGCATCGATGCCTATAATCGCGACAACAAGGTGCTGCCGATGGAGCGTGCTCTGGCGAAGCTCGAGGTCGGCACATGGTTTGCCGGATTACGGCGCTCCCAGGCGCGCGAGCGCTCGGCGACACGCTTTATCGAGACGTCGGGCGATCGCTGGAAAGTGCATCCGATCGCGGACTGGAGCGATCGCGATGTCCACCTGTACCTGAAAAAGCACGACCTGCCGTATCACCCACTTTGGGAAAAAGGCTATGTGTCGATCGGCGATGTGCACACGACGCGCTCTCTTGCCGATGTTCAATCACGCGACGAGACGCGCTTTTTCGGCTTGACCCGCGAATGCGGGCTGCATGATATGGACTTCGGCAGGACCGCCTGACGCTACGCCGCAGCCGTGAATTTTTCGGAGCAGCCGCCTCGTACGGGCAGCTCGGCACCCGCAAAGAGTTCATCGATTTCTTCCTGGCCGCGCACGTGGCGCGTGCGCTCGAGCTGCTCCGGATTGATGTGCGGTGCAAACAGCTGCATGAAATCGAGCATGTAGCGTCGAAGCACCGCGTCTTTGCGAAATCCGATCCAGGTCGTACTGCGCGGAAACAGGCCGGTGGCGTCGATCGCCGTCAGGTCCTTCTGGTCGTCACAGTCTTCGGCCATGCTGGCCACGATGCCTACCCCAAGGCCCATGCGAACATAGGTTTTGATCACGTCTGCATCACGGGCAGTGAATACGACATCGGGTTCCAGACCTTGCTGGGCGAAGGCACGCTTTAGTGACGATTGCCCGCCGAAACTGAATACATACGTGACTAGCGGATGCTTTGCGAGATCCTGCAGCGTGATCTTGCGATCAAGTTTCGTTAGTGCATGACCGTTCGGGACGATGATGCTTCGATCCCAGTGGTAACTGGGCACGAGCAGAAGGTCTGTGAACAATTCTGCCGATCCGGTCGCGATTGCGAAGTCGATAGTGTTGGCTGCGACCATGTCGGCAATCTGCTCCGACGTGCCCTGGTGCAGGTTCAGCGTGACTTTCGGATAACGCTTGCGAAACCTGGCGATCACGGACGGCAATACGTATCGTGCCTGAGTGTGCGTCGTTGCGATCGAAAGCGATCCGTCATCTTCGTGAAAGAAATCGGACGCCAGACTGCGTATGTTGTCGACTTCCTGCATGATGACCCGCGCGCGGTCGATGACCTGCCGCCCGGCCGGCGTAACGCTGCCGAGGCTTTTACCCTTGCGCGCGAATACCTGCAGGCCGAGCTCTTCCTCCAGCAGTTTCAGCTGTTTGCTGACGCCCGGTTGCGACGTGTACAGCTTTTCCGCGGCGGCCGTGATATTGAGGCCGTTGTCGACGATCGCGAGCAGATATTTGAGTTGTTGTAATTTCATCCGGCGTTTGTCGCTGGCGTTACAAATGTGACCGCAAAACGCCCGATTCGTTTCACGAGCCGCTGGTGATCGACCTCTGCCGCGGCCCGACTCGACTACGGCGCGCGCCGGGCAGCGGGGCAGCGCTTACATATAACACAAGGTTATACACGCAGAAAGTTTCTGTCTTTTTGGTGACTTGTGCGGCTGGCTATAGTCAGGGTCCCTAGGTTCGAGATGCGTCTGTGGATCGATTTCCCGCCTTTCTGGAGCTCTGCGGCCGGCCCTGCCTGCTCGTCGGTGCCGGCAGCGTCGCATTTCGCAAGGCCCGTCTGCTGCTTGATGCCGGTGCCGACCTTACCGTGGTGGCGCCGGAGCTCGGCAGCGACATGGCCGCGCTGGCTGGAGCCGGCAAACTGCGCTACGAGCGACGGGCATTTCGGGCGTCTGACGTGTCGGGTCACTGGCTCGTCGTGACGGCCACCGGACAGCGCGACGTCAATCGGCAGGTGTTCGCCGCGGCGACTGCTGCTCGCGTGTTCTGCAACAGCGTGGACGATCTCGCGAACAGCAGCTACATCACGCCGGCGATCGTGGATCGGGCTCCGGTAACGGTCGCGATTTCTTCCGCCGGTGCGGCGCCCGTTTTGGCAAGACGCCTGCGCGCGCAAATCGAAGCGCTGCTGCCGGCACGACTCGGCGCGCTGGCCCGCCTCGCGGCACGGTACCGGCAGCGAGTCAGGGAACGTATAAGCAGCCTGCCGGCGCGACGACGATTCTGGGAGGCTGTCTTCGACGGACCGATTGCGAGTGCAGTTTTCGCCGGGCATCGTGCGACGGCAGAGGCGGCACTCACGGAGCGAATCGAGTGCGCAGCCACTGCTCCTGGCGATGACGGCGAAGTGTGGCTCGTCGGCGCAGGGCCGGGCGACCCTGATTTGTTGACACTGCGGGGCCTGCAGATTCTGCAGGCTGCGGACGTGATCGTGCACGATCGTCTCGTTTCGGACGGGGTACTGGCGCTCGCCCGGCGGGATGCGGAACTGATCGCGGTCGGCAAGCGTCCCGGCTGTGCGGGAAAACGTCAGGAGGACATCAATCGGCTGCTCGTCAGTCTGGTTCGCTCGGGCAAGCGGGTCTGCCGATTGAAAGGGGGCGATCCCTTCATATTCGGACGCGGTGGCGAGGAAGTCGAGGTGCTGGCCGGCGCTGGGCTGCGTTGCAGTGTCGTGCCGGGAATTACCGCGGCGGCGGGCTGCGCCGCGTACGCCGGAATTCCGCTGACGCATCGCGACGCAGCACAGTCCGTCGTATTTCTGACCGCACACGGAAAGCAATCGATCGACCGTCTCGACTGGCCATCCCTGGCGCGCGACCGACAGACCCTTGCCATTTACATGGGGGTACGGCGCTTCGGCGAGATCATGGAGCAGCTACTTTTACACGGGCGATCCAAGGATACGCCAATTGTAATAGTCGAAAATGGCACGCTGCCGCGCCAGCGTGTCCTGTACGGAACGTTAGGTCAGCTGCCAATGCTTGCGCGTGCGCATGCCGTCACATCGCCGGCACTGCTCTTCATCGGCAAGGTTGCCCGTCGCGGCCAACTCATCGATGCCACGCGCAGGCATGCGGCTGCTACACTGTCCGAGGAATTTGCGTTGCCCGAAATCGCCGAAAATCAATAAAGGACACATTCATGATCTACAACGACATCCTCGAAACGATCGGAAATACGCCAATCGTGAAGCTCAATCGCCTGGGCCCGTCTCACGTCGATCTGTACGTCAAGGTTGAGTCTTTCAACCCGATGGCGTCGGTCAAGGACCGGCTTGCCTTCGCGATCATCAATGACGCGCAACAAAAAGGCGTATTGCGGCCCGGACAAACCGTTGTCGAGGCAACGTCCGGCAACACCGGGATTGCGCTGGCCATGGTATGTGCCGCGACAGGCCATCCGTTCGTTGCGACGATGGCGGATTCTTTTTCAATCGAGCGGCGCAAGATTATGCGCGGGTTGGGTGCCAAGGTCATACTGACTCCCGCTGCTGAGCGCGGTACCGGCATGGTCAAGAAAGCCGAAGAACTGGCGGACAAGTACGGCTGGTTCCTGGCGCGCCAGTTTGAAAATCCGGCGAATCCCGAGTACCACGCGAATACGACCGGTCCGGAAATTCTCAAGGACTTTGCCGGCAAGCGGCTCGACTACTGGGTAACGGGATACGGAACGGGCGGAACGATGACGGGCGCGGGTAAGACGATCAAGGCAGCGCGGCCGGACATCACGATCGTTGCGACTGAGCCGGCAGGCGCTGCGCTTCTCGCGGGCAAAGAGTGGAATCCGCACAAGATCCAGGGCTGGACGCCCGATTTCATTCCGGATGTATTGGACCGGGAAATCTATGACGAGCTGTACGCCGTGACGGACGAACGTGCAATCGAGGTGTCCCGGGCTCTGTCTGTGAAAGAAGGAATTTTTACCGGTATCTCTTCCGGCGCGACGCTCGCCACGGCGCTCGACGTCGCGGAAAAGGCCCCGAAAGGATCCGTGATTCTGGCGATGCTGCCCGATACCGGCGAACGCTATCTGAGTACACCGCTGTTCGAAGGCGTCATCGAGGGGTCGGACGACGACTGGCTGGCGACGCAATAAGCGCTGCTCAGGCACCGGTCCTGATGCTGGATAGTGCACGTAATTTGCTGAATCTTCGATATAAAATCTGCACCTGAGACTTCAGTCACAGCTTTGATAGGTACAGGCTGGCAAGGTGTCGTACTGCGGAAATACCGCGAACGATACCCGTGCTACTGGAGTCGCTGTTGGCGGCAGACGTTGCAAATCTGGCCTATCGGAAAGCCTTCGCGACAGCGAAGGATCTGTTGCGCTCGCTCGTCCCGCGCGCGGAATGTTTTTTCTTCTACGACTGCGAGGCGTACTGCGTTTGGAACAGCGAGGACAATGACGATTTTGAGATTGATACGTTTGTCGCAGGCCTGTCCGAAGGGGTTTTGAGTGAAAAGTCCTCGAAGCCAATAAAGCGCACGCTGGCATCAGGCAGAACGTTGCTTGGGTTGCAGGTCACTAGTGGGGAAACCGCGGTCATCGGCGTCCTGCTTGCGGTATTTTCGAAAAACGCTGGTAAATCATCGTCGTTCAATCCGGACGCGCTGTCGGCAATGCTTGCACCGGCGGTCGATACGATTGGTCAGGGATTCTTTCTCAATCGACAGCTCGAGGACGCCTGCCGGAAAGTCGAGGCTGTCAATGAAGAGCTGAAAATCGTCTACGCGGTCGATGAAAAAGTACACGGCACTCCGCACAGTCACGCGGGGCTTGCTCATCTCGTCGGACAGAGTGGGCGATTCCTGGGAATTTCCTACAGCGTTTTGCTGATTCCGTCCAAGCGAATCCGGATCAGCGCTACGCACTCTACCTGGAAGAACGTGCACAAGGGTGTTCTTGATCGCTACATCGTCGACCATTTGCTGCCCAAGCTCGAAGGCGCGCACAAGCCCGCCGTGTTCGATATTCCGGGTATCGAGGGATCACACAGTGCCGCTGCAAACGGATTCCAGACGCTCTTGACCCCGATCATCGATCGTCACGGCAATGTCGAGGGCGTATTTGCTCAGCTGGGGCGCGTCGAGGTTCGTCCGTTCTCGAAATCAGAGCGCCGCTTCATGTCGCACGTTGGACGAAAGGCGGAATACCTCATCGAGCGGTCATTCGATGCGATGACCGGCCACATGAATCGGGCGGGATTCGAAGCGCAGCTCGTAGAGTCGTACAACTCGCTCGATTCCGACGAGGACAAACACCAGATCATTTACTTCGACCTGGATAACCTGCAGCTCGTGAACGATACGTTCGGTCGCGATGCCGGGGATGAGGTCATCAAAAGATTCGCCCGGCTGCTCGAGCAGGACCTGCCGCGAACGGCAGTCATATCGCGTCTGACGGGCGACGATTTTTGCATACTGCTCACCCACGCCGATACGGACTCCGCGCTGCAGCTGGCCGAGGCGGCGCGCGCGGAGGGCAGGAAGCTGCGCTACCTTGAAGGCGACAAGTCGCTGCAGGTCACGATGAGCGTCGGCATTGCCGAGTTCAATCTCGAGTCGGGCAAGGAAGGCAAAGCTCTGACGAACGCGCGCATGACCTGTGAAGCAGCGAAAGATCACGGTCGTGATCGCATCGAAGTTTACGACGATACCGATCAGAGCATCATTCGTCGCCACGATGACATGCAGCTGGTTTCGCAGATCCAGCAAATGCTCGACGCAAACGACTTTCGGCTGCTGGCGCAACCAATTGCCTGCATCAACGGCGGTGACATCCGGCCTCGCTTCGAAATCTTGTTGCGCATGAAAGACAGCGACGGCGTAAGTATTCCGACCGGGGCATTTTTTTCCGCGGCCGAGCGCTATCAGCTAATGCCCCAGGTCGACCGGTGGGTGCTGTCGACGACGATTTCGAAGCTCACGGCAAAGCGGGAAACCATCGAAAAATCCCGGGCGGTTTTTGCGATCAACCTGTCCGGCCAGTCACTTGGCGACGACGGCATCCTCGAATTTATCGAGTTCGAGCTCGCGGAAAGCAAGCTGCCACCGGAATCGCTGTGTTTCGAGATAACCGAATCAGCGGCGGTGTCGAATCTGAAAAAGGCGCAGGCATTCATCGATACCCTGCGC
>JBFHXQ010000061.1:0-11419 GCA_041598895.1 Woeseiaceae bacterium
GCGGCCGTAGTTCTCCCTGAGCCACGGCACGCAAAATGACGTATCGAGACCGCCGGAATACGCGAGAATCATCGTGGAGTGGTCTTTGCTCACGGTAGGCTCCGCTGCGAATCAGGCGCCGGCTCGAGCGCGCGTGATTCTGTTCATGAGTATTTTTTGCTCGCTCGATCCGTTCGTGGCGACGAAGACGGTGTCGTCACCGCCGATATTGCCGACCATCTCGGGCCAGCTTGCCCGGTCGAGCGCGAGTGCGACCCGCTGCGCGGCGCCGATCGCGGTCTTTATGACGATCAGATTCGATCCGGCGGGCAGCACGTCGCGGATGAATTCCGCAATTTCCTGCATTTGCTCGGCCGCGCTCTGCGGGTCGCCGGGCAGCTCGTAGCCTTTTGTCGTCTTGATCGCGCCCAGGTACTTGAGGTCACGGCTAACGGACGACTGCGTAGCGTCGAGGCCATGCCGCGTCAGCGCATCGAGGAGCGCACGCTGACTGCCGGCAGGCCGTCGCCGCAGCAATTCACGAAGGATTTCGCGCCGCTCCCGGGTCGAATTCTGCATGGCCATTTCCGCATAAATATTCGCATAAAACTAACAATATGCGAATAATCCGTCAAGACCCGCGCGGCCACATACGGTCTTCTGCACGCTCACGCTACACTGCACGACTTTTGTCGGGGACAGTGCCATGCGAGACGTCGAGGCCGTCGAGGTCACCACGGGGACGGCCGTGACCGGCAGCGTGATCTGGCTGCATGGCCTCGGAGCGGATGGCCACGACTTCGAGCCGATCGTGCCCGAGCTCGACCTGCCTGAAGCGCCGGCGCTGCGTTTCGTGTTCCCGCATGCGCCGGTTCGCCCGGTAACGATCAATGGCGGCATGGCGATGCGCTCATGGTTCGATATCGTATCGCTCGGCATGTCCGGCCCGGTCGATGCGGCGGGCATCGACGAGAGCTGCGCACTGCTCGAGTCGCTGATCGAGTCCGAACGGGAGCGCGGCGTGGCGCCCTCCCGTATCGTCGTGGCCGGCTTCTCACAGGGCGGTGCGATAGCAATGCACACCGTGGCGCGGTATCCGGAGCGGCTGGCCGGACTTATCGGGCTGTCCACCTACCTGCCGATGCCCGAGCGATTTGCCGCCGATGTCGCCGATAATTCGGCGCTTGCCGATCGAAGGCTGCCAGTTTTCATGGCGCACGGCACGCTCGATCCGCTCCTGCCGTGCCGGTTCGGACGCGCGTCTGCCGATCAGCTGCGATCGGCAGGCCTCGAGGTCGAATGGCGCGAATATCCGATGGCACACGCCGTGTGCCCACAGGAAATTGCCGACGTGAGCGGTTTCCTATCCCGTATTTTCAGCGACGCGAAATGAAAAGTCGGATTCTCCGGTGACGCTGCCTGCACGGTCGAAACGGCGTTCGACGAAGCGCCAGCGACCGTCGCGATCGACAATAACAACTGTAGAGCAGCGAGTGCCGTAATCCGGCAACACGATGAAGGGCGCCGTAATCGCGTGCGCCATCGCGAAGGGCAGACGACCCTGTTCGACTTCATCGAGAGGGCCCTTGTTGCGATCCCCGAGGAGTCTCATGAGCGTCGTCTCGTTGATATCGGCCGCATCAATTAGCGTGCGCATTGCGGCTTTCGTCCGTTCGACTTTTTCCCACGGCGTATCGAGCGTCGCGTTGCTCAGCCCGTAGATACCCGGCTCGAGTGTTCTGGCCTTGGCGCCGCGATTGGAGACGTAGGCCAGCTCGGCGGTGGTGGCGACGAGCAGATTGAAACCGGCGTATCGGTCGCCGTCGATTTCATGCGCACAGACCGATGGTGACATCATCGAGGTTACGGATTCGCGCACGAGATGGCCGCGCGAACGGAGCCTCGGGACCACAGAATCGGCGTCGCGGAAGTTCGTGACCGCCGCGAAGCGGCCGCTGCGATGCAGCGCGAGCCATGCACCGCCTGCCAGCAGATCGCGGCCGGCCAGGAGATCCGGATGATCCGGCCACCAGTGCGCATCCCGGGTCGGCCGGTCGTGAAACTCGTCGCGGTTGCCTGCAACGATCAGCGGGAAGTCGGGATGTGCCCTGAATGCGATTACGAGCAGGCACATTCGCGTCGCTCCGCGTTCAGTCCCGATCCGTCGTGTCGAGCCAGTGATCGATGAGGCGCCGCGCGATCGAAATGCGAAACGGCAGTTTCGGAAACCCGGAGCACAGCTCCTTGCGAGTAAACCAGCGGGCATCTTCGAGTTCGCCGTCATTCTTGGTGATCTCCGCCGAGGCCGCATCGGCCATGAAGCCGAGCATCAGCGAGGACGGAAACGGCCACGGCTGCGAACTGTGGTAACGCACGGCGCCGACGCGAACGTTCGTTTCTTCGTAGACTTCCCGACGCACGGCGTCCTCGAGGCTTTCGCCGGGCTCGACGAAACCCGCAATGGTCGAATAGCGACCCTCGGGCCAGCTGGCCTGCCGACCGAGCAGGCAGCGGTCGCCGTCGGCGACGAGTACGATGATCGCGGGGTCAACGCGCGGGAACAGCGTACGTCCGCAGTCCGGATTGACGCACACGCGGGCATTACCGCCAGACTCGGGCCGCGCCGAAGAGCCGCAAATGCCGCAGAATTCCTGCGACGCATGCCACAGCACGAGTGCCCGCGCATGGGCGACGAGATTGGCTTCATCGGGTGGCAGCACCGTTCCGAGATAGCGCAGATCCTGAAACACGCCGAGTTCCCGAAACGGCGCTTCCCCGGCACCCGACACCGCTAACGCAAACGCCGGCCGATTCCGAAACAGGCCCAGAAAAATCGGTTCCCGATCGTCGAGACAGGCAGCGATTTGGTCACGACGTAACAGGACAGCGGTCAGCGGATCGCCGCCGACGAGGCACTGATCGCCCCAGATCGGAACGAAATGAGTGTCGCCTGCCGCGACGGCTTCGGCCAGCCAGTCGGGGTCCTTGCGGCGCTCGCCGATGCGATCGACGAACGCGCCGGCGAACACGTTGTGATTCTCCATGTGGTGATTAAAACCTATCTCATGCTGCAACGCGACCGCGCGGAACGGGCCTTCAGGCACTGACGAAGGCGCGGACGCCCGGCCGCCGCCGGCGCTCGGACTCGATCTCGCAGGCGGGGCAGATCTTGTGATCGAGCGCATAAGCGTCCTGGACATACCGCGCCCGGCAGCCGGCGCATGCTGCAAGGTACAGTTCGTCGTTATACGAAAGGTTGTGCAGTAAGTTCCACGCCCATTCGAAGCTCAGCGTTGCGTCATCGTGAAACAGGAGGTAGGTCTCGTAGGCGCGGCACATCCGGTGACCGAAGTCGACGTCCGGACGCGGCCAGCAGGGGTGCAGGTTGTCGTCCGAGTCGATGCGCAGCAGCAGGCTCTTCAGGAACAGCGTAACCAGCGTCGTCGCCTGCAGCTGATTGACCGGATTCTTGACGAAGCGCGCCACCTGACGCGGCGATTTGCCGCGCCGCCGCCGCACCTTGCGGCCGCCCGCGTTCTGAAAATACGTCGCGTAGAGCTTGCGTATCCGGTCATCGGACAGGCCGGTACACTCGCGAATCGTGCGGGTCCTGGCTTCGTGCCGAATCATGCGGAGTGCGAGTTCGAACTGGCTGCGCTCGCTCGCATAGCGGTCATCCGTGAATCGCATATGTTTCCTTTTATGCTAGATATAGACCATATATAGTGATACAGTAGCGTATATTATCCATACCTGGTCAATCAATCCGAAAAGACAGTAATTCGCCGAAGCGCCGAATTTCGCCCGGCTGGGGAGTAAGGTATGGACTATCAGGGCCCGTGTGGCGCCGATTTCGCCAACGTTGCTGCACTCAACCGAGCCTATGTCCGCTATCTGCGCGACACTGCGGCTGCCGGCGGCGGCATGCAAAATCTCGGACCGTTATTTCGAACGTTGCTTGCTAATCTGACGGAGCATCAGATCGAGCGCCTTGCCGAAGCGCCGTTTTTGCTGTTCTCGCTACGAGAGGCGGACGGCCAGTTCTGGTGCAAACTCTTTTCAGATGCGCCGCACGAGGACCTGTTCACGGAGGTAATGACTGCCGACGCGGCCCGTATCGTGACGGCGGCGCTCGCGTTTCTGTGGCAGCTCGCGAATCAGAATCCGTTTGCCGCCCGGATACTGGCTGGCGCAACGCTCACCTGGTGCGAACAGCTGGCGCAAAGCACGCTGTACAAGCTACTGCGCCGGGCCGGGAACGAGCCGGGCCTGCTCGAGCCGCGGCTTGCTGACAATACGGCGTTTTGGCAGCGTCTGCTATCGACAGGACTGCACCCGGAGGCAGGCATCCGCCGCGCCGCGCAGATCTCGGCGCTGCAGATGATGCTCGGCGAGCGTGACAGCATGGCCTATCGTCAGCTGCCGGCCGCGGCCTGCCGGCTGCCCGCGGAACGACTGCGAATCGCCGAAAAACATAACTCCCCAAAACGCTGACTTCGGTGTGACGGCGCGGAAGCGTCGTGGTTACAATACGCGGCTTCATGCCTGCCCTGTCCATTAAAAACCTCCGCAAGACCTATGCAAACGGCAACGAGGCGCTGAAAGGCATCAACTTCACCGTCGAGACCGGCGACTTTTATGCGCTGCTCGGACCCAACGGAGCCGGTAAGACCACGGCGATCGGGATCATCACCTCCCTCGTGAACAAAACGGCGGGCGAGGTGGAGATTTTCGGTCACAACATCGATCGGGAACTCAATGCCGCGAAGACCTGTATTGGCCTGGTACCTCAGGAGGTGAATCTGAATTTGTGGGAGTCGGTAGAGGACATCATTCTGAATCAGGCGGGGTATTACGGGCTGCGTCGCGGGCTCGCAAAACAACGCGCCGAAAAATATCTGCGGGAACTGAGGCTTTGGGACCGGCGTGCCGATCCTGCGCGCAGCCTCTCGGGTGGCATGAAGCGCAGGCTGATGATCGCGCGAGCCCTGGTGCACGAGCCGCAACTCCTTATCCTCGACGAGCCCACTGCCGGGGTCGATATCGAGATTCGTCGCTCGATGTGGGACTTCCTGCGCACGATCAACAGTGCCGGCACCACGATCATATTGACCACGCACTACCTCGAGGAAGCCGAATCGCTGTGCCGTCATGTCGCAATCATCGACGAAGGCGAGATTATCGAGAATGCGCGCATGAGTGCAGTGTTGCGCAAGCTGCAGCGCGAGGTGTTCGTCCTGAGCCTGAAAGAACCGCTGGCCGCGGCGCCGCGTCTGAATGGATTCGAAACGACGCTTCTCGAAGACGGCGATCTCGAAGTCGACAAGGGACCGGATACCAGTCTCAATGATCTTTTCGCCGAGCTGAGTGCGCGCAACATCGAGGTCGTCAGCCTCCGCAACAAGGCAAACCGGCTCGAGGAATTGTTCCTGCGGCTCGTGGAACGGAAGCAGGGCGACGGCATCGAAGAGGCCGAAAGCCCATGAATTTTGCGCTGAACCTGGTAGCGATGAAGACAATTGTGCGCAAAGAAGTCGTAAGAGTGCTGCGCATCTGGGTGCAGACCATCGTGCCACCTGCAATTACGATGACGCTCTACTTCATCATTTTCGGCAATCTGATCGGGCAGCGTATCGGCACGATGGACGGCTTCGATTACATGCAGTACATCGCGCCTGGCCTGATCATGATGTCGGTCATTACGAATTCGTATGGCAATGTCGTTTCTTCGTTTTTCGGCGCAAAGTTCAGTCGCCATGTGGAGGAAATGCTTGTGTCACCCATGTCGAATGCGACGATCGTTCTGGGACACGTAGCGGGCGGCGTGCTCCGAGGGATGATCGTGGGGCTGCTGGTGACGGTGATCGCGTTATTTTTCACGAAGCTGTCCGTAAAGAATCCGTGGGTGACCGTGTCCGTGGTGCTTCTGTCGTCGATCGTATTCGCGCTCGCCGGATTCATTAATGCGGTATTTGCGAAAAAATTCGATGACATTTCGATCGTCCCGACTTTCGTGCTCACGCCACTGACCTATCTCGGAGGCGTTTTCTACTCGATTTCGCTGCTGCCGGAATTCTGGCAGACCGTGTCCCGCGCGAACCCGATTCTGTACATGATCAACGCGTTCCGCTACGGCATCCTGGGCGTGTCTGACATTGGTATCGTTAACGCGTATGTCATACTGTTCGTGTTCATAACCATGCTGTTCGGAGCATGTCTGCAGCTTATGCGACGCGGCGTCGGTATCCGGGAATAGCGCCGCGTGGAGGCGGATTGATGCTGGACGCACTTCGCTCGCGTGGACAGTCGGGATTGGCTCCGAACCCACACCGAGTCAGGCAGGTCAGAGACATGTGTGGACGATTTGCGTTTTATTCACCGACGGAGGCGACCGCCGCCTTATTCGGCGTGACTGGTTCTGTCGACATCGGGGCACGCTACAACATCGCGCCAACGCAGGATGTCGTTGCGGTACGGAGCGACGACAGGAAGCGGCGGGAACTGGCGCTCTTGCGCTGGGGCCTCGTCCCATTCTGGGCCAAGGATCCGTCGATCGGCAACCGCATGATCAACGCCCGGGCCGAGACGGTTGCCGAAAAACCGGCGTATCGCGCAGCGTTTAGGCATCGACGCTGCCTCGTTCTGGCGGACGGATTTTACGAGTGGCGCAAGGCCGGTTCCGGCAAGGTGCCGTATTTCATTACGACGGCAGACGACCAGCCGTTTGCGTTCGCGGGCCTTTGGGAAGACTGGCACAGCAAGGACACCGGCGAGGCACTGCAGACGACGACGCTCATCACCACGGCTGCGAACGATTTTGTCGCTGAACTGCACGATCGAATGCCAGTCATCCTCGATCCGGACCATGCAGGGCTCTGGCTCGAGGGCGAGGCGGGCCTGCTCGAAACCGCCGCCTCGATCTGCCCCCCGCTGAAAGCCTGGCCCGTCGATCGCCGGGTCAACAATGCCCGCAACGAAGGTAAGGACCTGATTGCGCCCCTCGGAGACGTTCGGGTGCCCGATTAGGGCGCAGCGATCCGCAGCTCCGGCTGCACGGCGACGATTAGCGTTCCCGGACCGCCGTGTACGCCGAGCGCCGCGCCGAGCTCGGTTACGACCAGGCGCCGGATGGAAGGCAGCGCCCGGCGCAGATGTTGCTCCAGTTCGGCAGCGTCGTCCGGGCAGACGCCATGGGCAATTGCGGCATTCAATGGCCGATTCGCCGGTACGCGTCTGGCGACATGCCGCGCGAAGCGAGCCAGCCGCCGGCGCCTACCCATCAGAAAGCCACCGGCCGTTACGCGTCCGTCACCCGTCGTGTGCAAAATGGGTGTCAGCCCGAGCAGCTCGGCGAACGTTTTGACCCAGCGCGGCAGTCTGCCCCCGCGTACCGGATAGCGCAGATCATTCAGCAGGCCGAACGTGCGCGTCGCAGGGATCAGCTCTTCGATTGCGGCGAGCGTATCTGCGACGGACCTGCCGGCAGCCGCACATTCCGCCGCATAGACAGCGATCAGGCCCTGGCCGAGCGAGGCATTGCGGGAGTCGACGACGTGAATCCGCCCCGGTGCATTTGTGCGTTCGCTGGCCGAGCGGGCCGCCTCCAGCGTGCCACTCACGGTGCCCGTCAGATTGATCGAAACGACATCCGGAAAGTGGCTTGCGAGAAACTGAAACTGCCGCCGAAACTCGCCCGGTGATGGTTGCGACGTCGTCGGATGGTGCGGGTTCGTCTCGAGCTCGGCGAAAAATTCCGCAGCGCTGATGCCGACTTTGTCGAGGTAGCCGCGTTCCCCGAACTGCACGCGACAGGGAACGACGTGGATGTCGAGCCGTTCCAGGTCCTCGTCGCTGATGTCCGCCGCCGAGTCTGCGATGACGGCAAATTGACGGCGTATGGCGTGGCTGCTGTGCTGCTGACGATGCATGTCGTCGGCCTTCTCGGCGCTGATCTCACCGAATGCGCGCGCAATTTCAAAAACGGCATGGGGCTCGTTCACATGCAGGTGAATTTTTGCCTTGCGCTTGGTGCCGGCCAATACGAGCGAATCGCCAAGCGTAGAGAGTGACTCCCGTAACTTGCGCCTATCGATGGACGACCCCGTCACGATGCATTCGGTGCAGTAACGAAATTGAGAATCCGATGGTGAGCCTGCCGTTTCGTGCGCCATTTCCGCGCTGGCCAGTACCGAAAGATCCGGCTCCGGTACGATTCGACCGTGTTGGATAAATTCAGCCATGCCGGCCAGCATGACGACGAATCCCTTGGCGCCCGCATCGACAACCCCGGCTTTGCGAAGCACGTCAAGCTGCTCGGTCGTTGCGGCAAGCGCAGTTTCGGCGCGTTCGACGGCGTACGTCATCAGCGTAGGAAAATCGCCGTTCCGGTGGTTCCGCGCGTAGTCGTCCAGCACGTCTGCGGTGCTCGCGATGACGGAAAGAATCGTTCCGTCACGCGGCTCGGACAGCGCGTCGTGGGCGTAGTCACTGCCCTGTCGGAATGCGGCTGCGAACGTTGAAGGCGTGAATCGTGTCAGCTCCCCGATTGCGTCACTCATGCCCTGAAAGAACTGCGCTACGATAGCGCCCGAATTGCCGCGAGCGCCGTCGAGCAGACCGTCGGCGATCGCGGCAAAAAGAGTACCGAGATGCTTGTCCCCGGGTGCCCTCAGCGTGGGCAGCACGACGCCGAGCGACAGACTCATGTTCGTGCCGGTGTCGCCGTCCGCAACGGGAAACACGTTAATGCGATTGAGCTGGTCCTGTTCGGCGATGACGCGGTGAATACCGGACGTCAACGCGCTGGCGAATGCGTCACCGTCAAGGTGCCTTGAGGCAATTTCGGTCAAACGCTATCGATCCGGCGCCGCGTTACTCGCGCGGCAGCAGGAATACGCTGCCCTGGTGTTCCAGAATGACCCCGTCGTGAGTAATCTCGCGAAGCACGGGGCCCTCGGCGAGCGTCGAGCCCTCGCGGTGTTTCGTCATGTTCACGAAGACGAAGCGATCTTCCGGCTCGTTGCTGTAGACGTGAATGTCGAGATGCAGATCGCCAAGCGTCAGATCGCCGCGGGCCCTGAGCTCCGAGAATGTCGGGATCGCGGTGCCTGACGGCGCCGGCGTCGGCTGCTCGGCGGCTGGCGACGGCGCCGGGCGCGGCGGCTCCGTCGTCGTGGGCTCGGGAACCGCGGGCCGGTTTTCCCGGGCGGTTATAACGCGCTCGGCGAATGAGGGTGCCGCATCGCTTCCGGCCGGGGGAGTCGTTTCGGCGAGCCTCGGGGTGCCGGTCGGTTCCGGCGCGGGTCGCAGCAACAGCCCCAGCAGGACAGCGACGTTCACTACAAGCAGCGCGGCCAGCACCCAGAGCCAGCGCGGTGCGGCCGGTGGCCCTGCGGCAACGGGAACAGCCGCGAACTCGGCACCCGCAGACTGCTGCCGCTCTGTTTCCGATTTCTTCAGTGCATCAAGAATGAAGGACATGCATCATTCCCGTGCAAGGCGCGGCGTCGTCAACCGCGGCGTTCCGTCAAGGGCAATCAAATTGTTGATGATGATCTGCGTCTGCTGGCCGGCAAGGCCATCCACCTCGAGACGATTGTCGCGTTGAAAGTCACGCACTTTTTGCTCCAGATCGCGATCGAAAAAGTCCGAGTCCAGAGGCGCCGTTTCGTAACGCGGATCGATCGAGGCAAGGCTTTGCCGGAGCCATAGCACATTGCGATCCCGTGCCCCGGGCCTTAGCGAGACGGCAACGCCATTCGGTGGCTTCCACAGCAGCATGAATTGCCCAAACCAGAGCTCGGATACGGCCGTGACGGGATGCCAGACACTGATGCCACCGATCGACAGTTCCGCCCGGTCGCCCTCGAGCGCGGTCACGACAACGGAATGATCGTCACCCGTCCGGTCGACCAGCGTTAGCATTGCGGGGCGGTCCAGCTGGCGCAAACCGGCCCACGCGCTGCGCTGATACAGGCAGCTGTACCCGAGATCGGCCGCCTGTTCGCAGGCGGGCCGTGCTGCGCCCGCATACTCGAGACCCCACATCGAGAACAGCGTGGCCAGTGATGCCTCGGGACTCGACAGATCGGCGGCCAGGCGCAGCTGTTCCTCTAGCGATGCCTCGGGTGTCGCACTGTTCACCTCTGTACTGTCCGGCAATGGTTCGGGCACCGGCTCGACGGGACGCAGCGAATTCGTCGTTTGCAGCGGCATCTCGATGACGGCATCCGGCCCGGGAGGGGCCTTGTCGAGCACGGACCAGACCCCGCCGAGCAACACCACGGCGCCCGCACCGGCCATGACCGGCACGGCCCAACGCATCCATGCAGGCGTCAAGGACTTGCCGGTGACCTCGGCAGCGGCGCGCCGGACGAGCCGGCGGTTAATCTGGCGCGACTCGAGACTGTAAGCGCCGAGAAGCGCGCGATCGCAGATGACGTTGATAAGCCGAGGCACACCCTCGCTAAGCCGAAACACTTCGCGCTTGCCACCGGCATCGAAGATCTCTGTGAGCGCTCCGGCAACTTTCAAGCGGTGCTCGATGTATTTGGCCGTCTCGTCGCGCGTCAGTGGTTCCAGGTGGTAACGACCGGTGATGCGTTGCGCCAGCTGGCGCAGATCCGATCGCGCGAGCACGTCACGCAGTTCCGGCTGGCCAATAAGAATGATCTGCAGCAATTTCTGTTTCGCAGTCTCGAGATTCGTGAGCAGGCGAACTTCCTCGAGGACGTCGGCTGCCAGGTTCTGGGCCTCGTCGGCGATCAGTATCGTACGCCGCCCGTCGGCATGAGCGTCCAGGAGATGTCGGTTCAGCCCGTCGAGCATTGCTTTCGCGCTGAGATCGCCAGGAACGCGGACCCCGAGCTCTTCGCAAATCGTCTGCAGGAATTCCAGCGCCGATAGCTGCGGGTTCAGGACGACCGCAACGTCGGCATTCGTCGGGAGGCGATTCAACAACAGCGAGCGCACGAGCGTTGTCTTGCCCGTTCCGACCTCTCCGGTCAGTTGAATGAAGCCGCCGCTCTCCGTGACACCGTAGACGAGATGCGCCAGCGCCTCGCCGTGCCGTTCACTCATGAACAGATAGCGCGGGTCGGGTGTTATCGAAAACGGCTTCTCGTTGAGGCCGAAGAAACTCGTATACATCGTAACCGCTGCGGCGTGCCGTGACGGTGCGATTCTACCTGAACGCCGCGCTCATGTTGGCGAAACCCGCTTGGTCCGGTTACGCGGCTCGAGCTTTTTCGCAGCCCCGCAGCCTGCCGCTTCCGCCAACGCGACCAGAATTGCCTGGGTGCGAGGCGCGAGGAACTGCCAACGCTGCAGGAATGTCCGTCACGCACGGTGATTATGGGCGATCGTCAGGCACCCGTTAGCTGGAGCGGTCGACGATGACATGGGCGAGCCACGCAAGCGGTTCCGCCTGCGAGCCGAACAC
>JBFHXQ010000062.1:0-11319 GCA_041598895.1 Woeseiaceae bacterium
ATTCCCTTCACGTTTACTGAGAACGTCAAATCTATCTCTTCTGCTTTTTGCTCCAGGAAATTTGCCGAACCAACACCAACACCGGCGTTGTTGACCAATATGTCTATCTGTCCGTATTGATCAATGACACTTCTGACGCAGCTGTCAATCTGTGTGCCATCAGTGACATCGACATCGCGATCTGCACCGCTCAGATCTGTCGTGACCACGGTGACATTCATGTCGCGAAGCTGATTGGCGATCGCAGCACCAATTCCACGCGGATGTGCAGCACCGGTAACAATCGCAATTTTTTCGGCCATAGATGCCCCCACTATCACTCGCGCTTCTCAAGGATTGGCGGCAGATAGGTTGACAGATAGCCCTTGCCCGCTCGCTTTGCTTCTTCGATCATCTCGTCGGTGATTTTCCCGTGTTCAATAACAGACAACGACAATGGAACGTCGCACAGCTCCAGGAAGAAGAAGAACGGATCGTAGCGCGACGGCAATTCCGGCAATACGAAAACTTCATCAAAGATATCGTGAATAACACTACTGATCGCCGCGTCGCTGACGTGATCGGCAAGCCGCACTTGAGCCGGCGTGCGACCGCTCAGCCATATCTGAGTAGCGGCCGGATTGCTCCGATACATCATCACTGCTCGATCGACCATTGCGTCTGCAAGATCGTGCCAGGATTTGAATTTCTTGCCGGTGGTCACCTTCTGAAAACCGGCGCCGAATTGTTCGGCTACCTGATTGGCGAGTGCCGCCAACAGGTCGTATCGGTTAGCGAAGAAATGGTAGGCTGATCCTTCAGGAACGCCGGCCTTTTCCGAAATCTGCTTGAAGGACAGCTCTTCGACCGGCGTTGATTTTAGAAGCTCTTCGGCCGCGTCCAGCAGTTGCATTCGCCGGGTATTGCCGCGTTCCTGTACGTGCTTACGTTGCCGACGTTTACCAACAACCTGACGCGGTTTTGCAATGGTCTTGGCCATGCTCCATTGTAACCCGAGTTAACTCGATTTTCTAGCTTTGATGGTGGATAACGGGTAGTGGAGCCATTCGATTCAAATACGACCCATTACGGTGTCTTATATATCGAATGCTCTAGCATGAGGAAAAAGCGTCGAATGAAAACGTACTTCAAGTCGACATCGACGATAGCCTAATCGAGACAACGATGATTGCCGGAATTTTGCCGGACTCAGTTGAGCCCGGTCGTGATTCGTTTCGATAAATTGTCCGCGGGCGTCTCCAGTCGTTAACTAACAAACAACTACTTACACGCCTTCAAACGAAGAAAATGGCGCGCCCGACAGGATTCGAACCTGTGACCCCTGCCTTCGGAGGGCAGTACTCTATCCAGCTGAGCTACGGGCGCGGAGCCGATCATTGTACCGGAGTCGGGCCGTAGCCGGCGAGGCGTCCCGGCCTTGGGCAATACCCCGAAACGTGAACAGATCCGCGCCGTCACAATTCCATTGCCGGCGTAGTGCAGCTAAGCTTTCACCCATGACCTACTGCCTCGCCGCCTCAGTCAATGATGGTCTCGTGTTCGTGTCCGACTCGCGCACGAACGCCGGCATCGACCAGCTTGGCACGTTCAGCAAGATGCACCCGTTCACCGATATGCAGGGGCGGTTCTTCACACTGCTGAGCGCTGGCAACCTGGCGACCACGCAGGCCGTCGTCGCGAAACTGCGCCGCCACGTCCGTGAAAATGCGAAGACCAGCCTCGCCACGGTGAAGCGCATTCGCGAAGCCGCCGACTATATTGGTCACACCAGCCGCCGCATTCAGGACAAGTACGCGAAAGAGGATGGAGACGACAGCTTCTCGCCGGAAGCCGACTTCATCTTCGGCGGCCAGATCGGCGACGCCCCGCACGCGCTGTTTCACATCTACGCGCAGGGCAACCACGTCTCCCCAACCGCGCTGGCGCCGTTCCTTCAGATCGGCGAGCAGAAATACGGCAAGCCGATCCTCGACCGCATCATCACGACGAAGACGGATCTCGAGACCGCCGCACGCTGCGGTCTCGTATCAATGGATTCAACGATGCGAAGCAATGCGAGCGTCGGCCCGCCGATCGAGCTGATGATGTACCGCGCCGGACAGCCCGGCACGCACACGCACATCGTCTACCCGGAAGACGACCCGTACCTTCGCGAGATCCGCGACGCCTGGGCCGAGAATTTAAGGCTCGCGTTCGAGAAGCTGCCGCCTATTCGCGTGCCGCGGACGAAAGTCCGTCTCGTCGACCCGTAAACCGCTCCACGGCGGCGTGCACGAACTCGATCTTCGCTGCGATCGGCGCGGTAATGACGAACGGGTAGGCGTCCGCCAGTCCCATGCTGCGCAAGACCTCGTTGACCGCAATCGCGAGCTCGACAAAATCATTGTGCCAGTGGTGCGGCGTAACGCCCGTCTTCAGCCCCGTCGCCTCGGCCGTCTCGAGCACGGCCCGGATGTGCAGGTAGTGGGCCCAGCACTCGCCCCAGTCCTCGGCCGGATGCGCGCTCGCATAGCTCGAGATGTACTGCGCTTCCCAGCCCGGTGCGGGGCCGTTCGCGTAATAAGCCTGCAGCGACTCGTCGTAGCCGATCGATTCGTCGCCGAACAGAGCACGCGCATCGGCCTTTAACTCGTCGTCCACGACGACGTCGAAATAATAGTGCCCCGACTCGTGCCGAAAGTGGCCGAGCAGCGTACGGTACGGCTCGTTCATCTGCTGGCGCATCTGCTCCCGGTACACCTCGTCGGCCTCGGCCGCGTTGATCGTAATCACGCCGTCGCGGTGGCCGATCGCGACGTGGTCATCGTGCACGTCGGGGTTCGTGCGCCGATCCTCCTTGAACACGAATGTGAGTCTGGCCGGATCCACCGGCAGCCCGAGGCGCAGCAGGTCGTACAGCAGCCATCGCTTCGCCTGCTCCAGCTTGCGCCAGCGTTCGTGGTTCTCCGGCTTCGACAGCGCCGGGATGATCCGGCTCATGCGGCAGGACAGGCAGGTGGCGCCGGGCTCGGCAGCCAGCCAGTTGCAGCGGATCGTGCCGTCGCGGTTCTTGCAATACGAAAAGCCCGACCCGGCCGTCGGTTCCGCCTGCATGGTCAGCGCGGCGGGATCGAACGCGAGCTCGCGGCCGCAGTTCGCGCAGCGGTGATTGTCGAAATAGACGAGCTGTCCGCAGGTACACGTGAATCGCCTCACGCGTCACCCTCGGGCAGAAACCAGGTCTCGACGACCGCCGCGTGCGCGTCGCCCAGGCGTCGCTGCAGCGTATCCATCAGCGCGCTCGCTTCCGCGCCGTCGAACTCGTCGGCCAGCGGGCCGGGCAGCGCGAAGCCGACGCGATCGAGCGCGTGCGTCAGGTGCTCGCCGCGGGGCAGCGCCGCCGCCATGCGCTTCGCCTCCTCGACGCACGCGCGCACCGCGCGGGGAAACGCCCTGTCGTGCAGCAGGAAATCGACGACGGCGAGGCCGATCACTTCCGGCTGGCAGTACTGGCGGTACATCTGGAAGCCGCTGACCGACTTCAGCACGTTCGTCCACAGCGTGGAGCCGTAGCGCAGCACGAGGCGCTCGTTCTCCTGCAGGTACGCAGCGGCCACGTCGATGATGCGGCTGGTCATGTCGGCACGCTCGATGTTCTCGCCGAGCGAAAGAAAGAAATACGGCGCATTGTGGCTCATTGTGCCGACGAGGATGCCGTTGATCTGCTGGCAGCGGCCGATGCAGTCCGCCAGGATCTCGAAACGATTCTCGGTGGCTGCGGCATTCGCGAGCGCGCTGCGCGAATACTGGTACAGCTCGTTGACGTTCTCCCAGCTTTCCTGCGGCAGCAGGTCGCGCGAGTTGCGGATATTGTCGCGCGCCATGCGGATGCTGTACGCCAGCGAGCTGCCGCTGTTCGCATCGGCGAGCAGGAAATCCAGGATCGCCGCCTCGCTGCGCTCGGCGCCGCTTGCGGCGAACGCCTGGCGGGCCCCGAAG
This sequence comes from Woeseiaceae bacterium, assembly GCA_041598895.1. GTDB lineage: Bacteria > Pseudomonadota > Gammaproteobacteria > Steroidobacterales > Woeseiaceae > UBA1847. Next base: position 3,979 of record JBFHXQ010000062.1, read on the forward strand.
ATCGCAACCAGATCCGGCCAGTCGACGCCGGTCTCCTCGGGCAGGTCGAGCAGGAGCTGCGAGTACTGCTGCACGATGCGCGCCATGTTCTCGGCCCGCTCGAGATAGCGTCCGGCCCAGTAGACCCGCTCTGCGGCACGCGACAGCATCAGCCGTCGTCCTCGACGATCCAGGTGTCCTTGCTGCCGCCGCCCTGCGACGAGTTGACGACCAGCGAGCCCTTGCGCAGCGCGACCCGCGTCAGCCCTCCGGCAGTGACGTATACCGAGCTGCCCTGCAGGATGAACGGCCGGAGGTCGAGGTGCCGCGGCTCGAGCGCCTCGCCGCAGAGCGTCGGCGCCGTCGACAACGACAGCGTCGGCTGCGCGATGTAGTTGCGCGGATCCGCCTTCAAGCGCTCGCGGAATGTCTCGTGCTCGGCCTGCGACGCGTGCGGCCCGACGAGCATGCCGTAACCGCCCGACTCGTTCGCGGGTTTTACGACGAGGTCGGCCAGGTTCGTGAGCACGTGATCGAGCTGCACAGGGTCCGAGCAGCGCCACGTCGGCACGTTCGGAATGATCGCGTCCTCGTCGAGATAGTAGCGGATGATGTCCGGCACGTAGGAGTACACGACCTTGTCGTCGGCGACGCCCGAGCCCGGCGCGTTCGCCAGCGCGACGTTGCCGGCGCGCCAGGCGCGCATCAGGCCGGGCACGCCGAGCATCGAATCGGGCCGGAACGCTTCCGGGTCCAGAAACGTGTCGTCGATGCGGCGGTAGATCGTGTCCACGCGCGTCAGGCCCTCGATCGTGCGCATGTACACGCAGTCGTCGTCATCGACGAGTAGGTCGGCACCCTCGACGAGCTCGATGCCCATCGTGCGAGCGAGGTAGCTGTGTTCGAAATACGCAGAGTTGAAGATCCCGGGCGTCAGCACGACGATTTCCGGACGGCCCTCGATGTCGTCCGGCGCAATGGAGCGCAGCATCGCGTTCAGCGCGGACGGGTATTCGCTGACCGGCCGCACGCGGTGGTTGCGGAAGATCGACGGGAACACGCGCTTGATGACGTTGCGATTCTCGAGCATGTACGACACGCCGGACGGCACGCGCAGATTGTCCTCCAGCACGTAGATTGTGCCGTCCGCATCGCGCACCAGATCCGAGCCGCAGATGTGCGCCCACACGCCGTGCTTCGGTTTCGCGCCCCTGCACGGCTCGAGGTAGTTCTTCGAGCTGTCGATGATCTCGGCCGGCACGATGCCGTCGTTCAGGATCCGCCGGTCGTTGTACAGGTCGTCGATGAAGTGATTCAGCGCCGTGACGCGCTGGATCAGGCCGCGCTCGACGGTGTCCCATTCGGAGCCGGGCATCGCCCGGGGGATGACGTCGAGCGGCCAGGCGCGATCGATGTTGTCGCCCTCCGAATAGATCGTGAAGCTGATGCCCATGTCGACGATCGTGCTGTCGACGGCACGCTGTCGCTCGATCAGCTCGCCCGACTCCATCGCGCTGAAGTACTCGACGAGCTCGCGGGCGTGCCGGCGCGGCTCACCGTTTTTGTCGATGAGCTCGTCGTAGAAGTCGTCGGCCGAGTACCTGGTGTGTCCGAACTGCATGCGCCGAAGTGTAGCAGCTCAGCGGCAGACGCCTGCCCGGCGGGGCGTCCGGCCGGTCAAAGCTCGACCATCAGCTTGCCCTTGTTCTCGCCGGTGAACAGCAGGTTGATGCCGTCGATCGCACTCTCGAGGCCCTTGAGCGTATGCGCGCGATACTTCAGCTTGCCGGCGGCGTACAGCGTCGCGAGCTTGTCCATGATCGCCGGCACCCGATCCCAGTGATCCGGCATCGTGTAGCCCTGGATCGTCAGCCGCTTGCGGATGATGTTCATCCAGTTCGGGCCGTGCGACGGTTTGTCCGTGTTGTAGTCGGCAATCATGCCGCAAACGACGATGCGCCCGTGCGCGTTCATGCGGTAAAAAACGACGTGCTGTACCGGGCCGCCCGTGTTCTCGAAATACACGTCCACGCCGTCGGGCGTCGCTTCCGCAATCTCCCGGGCCATGTCCGGTGACTTGTAGTTGATCGCCGCGTCGAAGCCGAGCTCGTCTTCGAGCCAGCGGCACTTCTCGTCCGTGCCCGCCGTACCGACGACGCGCAGGCCTTCCGCTTTCGCGATCTGCCCGACCATCGAGCCCACGGAACCTGCGGCGCCGGACACGACGAGCGTCTCACCCGCCTTCGGCTCGCCGAATTCCATCAGGCCCTGGTACGCGGTGAGTCCCGGCAGCGCCAGCACGCACAGCACGACCTCGGCTGACACGTCGGGCGGCAGCCTGTTGAGGCCCTGCCCGTTACTCACCGCGTATTCGGTCCAGCCGATCATGCCGACGACGCGCGTCCCCACCGGGAATGCGTCGTTTTTGGACTCGACCACCTCCGCGACGCCGCTCGAGCGCATGATCTCGCCGAGCTCGACCGGCGGGATGTAGCTGCCCTTGTCGGCCATCATCCAGCCCTTCATCGCCGGGTCGAGCGACATGTGCGTCTGTTTCAGAAGGATCTGCCCGTTCTCGAGTTCGGGCGTTTCGAGCGTCACGACCTCGAACAGGTCGGGCGTGATATGTAGTTCGGGGCGTTTGACGAGCTTGACGGCTGTGTACTGCATGGCGATTCCTGAGTTGTTTGTTTCCGAGCGATCTTACAGGACCATCGCAGCCGCGTGGCGGAAACAGCGCCGAGGCGCAGTTTTTCGGATCGCGCCCGGCGCGATTTGCGGGTACCGTTTGCCCGATGACGGCACGATCGACACGGCCGGGTTAATGGACACGCACGACCGGTATTTCATCGGGCTGCCGGCCTGGGCATTCCCGGGCTGGAAAGACCGCTATTTCTACGACACCCCGTCGCGGCTCTCGAGCTATGCAAGCGTGTTCAACACCGTCGAAGGCAACACGACGTTTTACCGGGTACCCGATGCCGACACGGTCGCGCGCTGGCGGGTCGCCGTTGCCGAATCGCCGTTCCGTTTTTGCTTCAAGCTGCCGCGCCCGGTCACGCACGACCGTCGGCCGGACATGGCGACCCTCGAGAAATTCGTCGCGGCCGTCGAAACGCTCGGCGAGCACCTGGGGCCGCTGTTCGTGCAGTTCCCGGCCACGATGTCTCCCGTGGAGCTGCCTGCGTTCGAGCCGGTGTTCGGGCTGCTCGCCGAGAATCATCGTTTCGTCGTGGAGGTGCGCCACCCGGCGTTCTTCGCCGAACCCGAGCTGCTTGCGCCGACGCTGAGTCGCTACTCGGCCGGCCGCGTCGTGCTCGACTCGCGGCCGCTCTACGAGGGCGACCGCGCGCATCCCGAGGTCGTGAACGCGCTGCACGAGAAGCCGGACGTGCCGGTATCGCCACGGGTTTACAGCGATATTGCCTTTGTTCGCCTGATTCTGCACCCGGACCTGGAATTCAATCGTGCGTACATCGACCAGTGGGCGCAGTGGGTCGCAGATTACCTGGAACGGGGCATCGAGACCTACATGATGATCCACTGCCCGAACAACCTGCACTGCCCGCCGCTGGCGGTCGATTTCCACGAGTCGCTGCGGCGCGTGTCGCCTGCGGGCGAGATCCCGAGGCTGCCGCCGTGGCCGGTGCCGGAGCAACACAGCCTGCTGTGAGCCTTAAAGGGTAGGAAAGGGGACATTCCGGGAAAGGGGACATTCCGCGAATGCGGAATGTCCCCCAATTCCCGATTCACGGCCGCGGAGTCGTTAGTTTCCACGAGTAATCCGGCGTTGCGGGCAGGTTAGAATGGCCGGCCCCGCGAGCTCCACGAGGATTGAGACCAGCAATGATGTTCGACACGGCAGAGCTCGGTCAGAGCGTCAGCAACGCGGAATTCAAGGAGCGCGAACGTGAGCTGCGCACGCGGCTGCTCACGCTGCAATATCGTTGCCTCGAACGTGCCGGTTTTCCCGTGATCATCGACTTTGCCGGCGTGGACGGCGCGGGCAAGGGTACGACCGTCAATATGCTGAACAAGTGGATGGATCCGCGCTGGATCCGCACGATCGGCTACCAGGCACCAACGACGGAAGAGCGCAGCCGACCCCGGTTCTGGCGCTACTGGCGCGACCTGCCACCGAAAGGCCGCACCGGTCTGTTCCTGAGCGGCCGCTATTCCGCACCCCTGCTCGACCGAGTTGACGGGACGCTATCGGATACCGAATTCGATCAGCGGCTTGCCGAGATCATCCGCTTCGAAGCTGCGCTCGCCGATGACGGCGCACTTGTTCTCAAGTTCTGGATGCACCTGAGCCGTGACGGCCAGAAAGCGCGTCTCGATGAGCTGTCGGCAGACCCGTTGCAGAGCTACAAAGTAAGCGATAACGACTGGCACAACTACGATCGCTATGACGACTTCATTGCCGCTGCAGAAAAGATTATCACGCGCACGAATCGCTCTGGCGCAATCTGGACGATTGTCGAAGGCACGGACGAGAATTATCGTCATCTTCGGGTCGGCGAGGTCATCGCAGCGGAACTCGAGCGGCAGCTCGAGCTTTTGGAAAACTCCAGGGACGCCGACGCAAACGGAGCGCGGTCAACGGTAACGACGAATTCATCCACGGTGTTCTCGACCCTGGATCTCGTGAAAAAAATACCGCCCAAGCGCTACAGGAAAAAGCTCGCACAATATCAGGCCCGGCTCGGCGATCTCGGGCGACGCGCGTTCACGGACCGGCTGTCGACCGTATTGGTCTTCGAGGGTCCCGATGCGAGCGGTAAAGGCGGCTCGATACGCCGCGTCGTCTGGAGCCTCGATGCGCGCACCTACCGCGTGCATCAGTTCGCGGCACCGACGGAGGAAGAGCGTGCGCATCACTATCTCTGGCGCTTCTGGCGGCGCCTGCCTCGCGCCGGCCACGTGTCGGTATTTGACCGAAGTTGGTATGGCCGCGTGCTGGTGGAACGGGCGGAAGGCTTTGCGAGCGAGGCCGAGTGGCGCCGTGCCTACAATGAAATTAACGATTTCGAGCAACAGATCCTGGGCCACGGCAGCCTGTTGCTCAAATTCTGGCTGCACATCAGCGCCGATGAACAGCTGGCGCGTTTCAAGGAGCGGGAAAAGTCCGCGTACAAGCACTGGAAGCTGACCGACGAAGACTGGCGCAATCGCGAACTCTGGGGCACATACGAGCAGCTCGGCCACGACGTCATCCAGTACACGAGCACACAGCAGTCGCCCTGGATCATCGTCGAAGCCGATGACAAACGCCATGCCCGCCTGAAAGTCCTGGAAACGATCATCGATCACCTGGAAGACAAACTCGAGTGAGAACTCCACTGATCATTGCGGCACTGCTGCTGGCCGCCTGTGCCGATAAAGCACCGGATTATCCGCTTGCCGAGAAACGTCCGACGGAGCTCGAGGCCCACGGCGACGTGCGCGTCGACAACTACTACTGGCTGAGGGAGCGCGACAATCCGGAGGTGCTCGCTTACCTCGAGGCCGAGAATGCGTACGCGGAATCCGTGCTGGCAGCGACCGCCGGGCTTCGGGACCGGCTGATCGGCGAAATGAAGGCGCGCATCAAGGACGACGAGGCATCCGCGCCGTACCGGCACGGCGATTACTATTACTACTACCGCTACGATTCCGGCAGGGAGTTTCCGATTCACTGTCGGCGCAAGGGCTCACTGGACGCACCGGAGGAAATACTGCTCGACGTCAACGTGGTCGCACGCGACGAGCCCTATGCGGATGTGCAAAACGTGCAGGTCAGTCCCGATCACACGAAGCTTGCTTACCTCATCGACACGGTCGGGCGGCGGTTTTACGAGCTTCGCATTGTCGACCTTGAAAGCGGAGAGCATATTGCCGACGTCATTCCGGATATGACCTCGAACTACGTCTGGGCCAACGACAGCGAAACGATCGTTTACGTGAAGCAGGACCCGACGACGCTGCGCTGGTTCCAGGCGTATGCGCACGATACCGGCGGCGTTTCCGACACGCTGATTTACGAAGAGACTGACGAGACCTACAACGTCTCCGTGTACAGGGCACTATCCGGCCGTTTCGTGTACATCGAGAGCGCCAGCACCGTCGCGACCGAGGTGCGCTACCTGCCGGCCGACGCGCCGGATACCGAGCCCTTGCTATTCCTGCCACGGGAGCGCGATCACGAGTATTTTTTGAGCGACGGCGGCGATCGCTTTTACGTGCTGAGCAATCGGGCGGGTCCGAACTTCGAACTGTTCGAGATGCCGCTCGATGACATCGACGAGGAATCCTGGCGTGTCGTGATCCCGCATCGGGACAATACACTGCTCGAGGACTTCCAGGTGTTCGCCGGGCACGTCGCGGTTGCCGGCACGCGAGAGGGCGTCAGCACTGCCGAGATACTCGACCGTTCGGACGGCAGCGTCCAGGCAATCGAATTCGATGAGGACGTGTTCCTCGCCGAGATCGGCGACAACTACGAGTACGATACGAATACGTTTCGCTACGACTACGAGTCGCTGACGCGGCCGCCGTCGGTATACGACTATGACGTCGTCGGACGCAAGGCAACACTCGTCTGGCAGAAGGAAGTCCCGGGCGGCTTCGATGATGACGATTATCATGCAGAGCGCCTGTTCGCCAACGCGCGTGACGGCACGCCAATTCCGGTCTCACTCGTTTACCGTAAGGGCATTGAGCTCGACGGTAAAAACCCGCTACTGCAGCACGGCTATGGCTCCTACGGCTCGAGCTCGTTGCCATGGTTCAGCTTAAACCGCCTGAGCTTGCTGGACCGCGGCTTCGTGTTCGCGATCGCGCACATCCGCGGCGGGTCCGAGATGGGACGGCAGTGGTACTACGATGGTCGTCAACGCCAGAAGAAAAATACGTTTACGGATTTCATCGACGTCTCGCGATTTCTTGTCGCGGAGGGCTATACGTCGCCCGCACATCTGTATGCCTATGGCGCCAGCGCCGGGGGTCTGCTGATGGGGGCAGTGATCAACATGGCGCCGGAGCTATACAATGGTGTGCTCGCGCGCGTGCCGTTTGTCGACGTTATCACGACGATGCTCGACGACAGCATTCCGCTCACGTCGTCGGAATGGGACGAATGGGGCGACCCCAGGGACAAGGTTTTCTACGATTACATGCTCTCGTACTCGCCATACGACCAGGTGACTCCGCAGTCTTACCCGAACCTGCTCGTAACGGCGGGGCTGCACGACTCGCAGGTGCAGTACTGGGAGCCGGCGAAATGGGTAGCGAAACTCAGGGAGCTGAAAACGGACGATAACAAGCTGCTGCTCGTCACCGATATGCAGGCGGGCCACAGCGGCAAGACGGGTCGCTATCGGC
>JBFHXQ010000063.1:0-11246 GCA_041598895.1 Woeseiaceae bacterium
CTCAACGAGCCGATGCTGGACTGGGTTGACTATGAGGCCGGTCTGAAAATCGTCAATGACGGGGGCCAGTGGCTCGACGTCAGGTTACCAAGCGAGTACGAGAATCAGCATCTCGACGGCGCAATCAACATCCCGCTGTACTTCATTCGTCTGAAGATCGGTACGCTGGATCCGGAGCGCCAATACGTCGTTTGCTGCGATACCGGCCGGCGCAGCTCGGCCGGCGCTTACATACTCAGCGAGCGCGGATTCCAGGCTTACGTGCTCGAGGGTGGAGTCAGCCAGGCCCCGGTCTGACGCCGGATCGCGTCTACATCGTGTGCGTGGGTTTTTCTCCGCCGAGCGCTCCGGCGAGGTAGTTTTCGATCTTTTTCTGGGTGTTGCCCTGGTCCTGATCGCTGAACTGAACGCCAATGCCTGCCGTGCGCTTGCCCTGCGCGCCCTTCGGCGTCATCCAGATAACCGTGCCGGCGACCGGAATTTTTTCGTCCTCGCCCATCAGGTTCAGCAGCATGAAAACCTCGTCGCCGAGCCGATACGAGCTGTTTGTCGGTATGAACAGGCCGCCGTTAACTACGAATGGCATATATGCCAAGTACAGCGCACTCTTGTCCTTGATCGTCAGTGTCAGTAATCCGGGTTTGCTCATTGCCCCACCTCTTTTGCCAGCGCGAGGCGCACGGCCTCCGGCACGCGTTCTCGCCTGACCTGTTCAAGTCCGTTCGCCCAATCGATCAACAGCGCTTCGAGCGTCAGCTGGGCGTTGAAAGACCCGGCCGCCTGACCGCGCAAGCGGTTGATTATGTCTAGATAGCAAAACAGGTTTCGCGTGTCCATGCGTTGCAGCACAGAATCGTCGATCGGCGGGGCCATTGCGGATCGCGGGCCACCGAGACGCGCCACGATGGCGGCCTGGACCTGGCGTACCAGCCACTCGAGAACCCCGGAGATACTCGCTTGTGCCCAACCTGCGGCGACCTCCACCGGCGAGGCCGCACCGGTCGCCACGGCTGCAAGGTCCTTCGCCATCGCGTCCTCGCGATCGACGCGGTCAGCCGCATTGATGGCCGCAAGCGGACCGTTACCGGCGGCGCGCAGCGCCGGCAACCAGCTGGCACCCGGTCTGAGGGCGTCGAGCCAGGCGAGCGCCTGTCCCTCGTCCGGCGCCGCAAGACTGATTCGCTGGCAGCGGCTCAGAAGCGTCGCCGGCAGCCGGCCCAGGCGATCCGCTATCAGCACCAGGAGCGTGTCTCCGGACGGCTCCTCGAGGGTCTTGAGAAGGCTGTTGGCGGCGTCGTGGGTGAGCGCATTCGCCGGGTCGATGACCGCAACTTTACCGCCACCGGCGTGGCTGGTCAGGCTGATGGCGTCAATCAGATTGCGAACCTGATCGATGCCTATCGTCAGCTTGTCCTCGGGTATGCGCAGCCAGCGCAGGTCCGGGTGCTCGAACGTCGGCGGCGGGTACTGCGGCAGCTCCAAACGTGCCTCGGCACCGAGCTTCCTCCGTGCCATCCAGGCGGCTGCGGCCCGTTTGCCGATGCCGGGTCGCCCCGCCAGCAGCACGGCATGCGGCAAGCGTCCTGCATCAGCTTGACGCTGCCACGCGTCCGCAAATGTCTTCAGCCAGGGAATCTCCATCGCTTACCCGGGTCCGGTTTATGCGCCGGCAACTGCCGCCGCGGCAAGCGCCTGCATCGTTTCCCGTATTGTCGCGAGACCTGCTGTGGCGTCGACGACCACGAAACGATTCGGCTCGGCCTCGGCCAGGCTCAGGTACGTCTCGCGGACGCGTTCAAAGAAATCGGTCTGTTCGATCTCGAAGCGATCGGGCATGCCGCGATGCCCGGCGCGTTCCATTCCGGTCTCGACGGGAGCATCCAGAAGGATCGTAAGGTCCGGCGTCAGCTCGCCGTGCGCCCAATCAGCAAGCTGATTGATGTCGTCGAGCGGAATACCGCGTCCGCCACCCTGGTAGGCTCGGCTGGCGTCGGTAAACCGGTCGCATATCACCCAGGTTCCCGCTGCGAGCGCGGGTTGAATCACGTTATTCACGTGCAGGGCGCGGGCGGCGAAAATCAGCAGCAGCTCGGCGATGTCCGGCAGGGGTTCATCGCCGTGCTCCACGAGCAGCTCACGTATACGTTCGGCTGTCGGCGTACCGCCCGGCTCGCGCGTCTCGAGTACACCATACCCGTGTGCCTCGATCGCGCGCGCGAAAACTTCGATGTTCGTCGACTTACCGACGCCCTCGATTCCCTCAAATGTGATAAACCGGCCGTATTGCATACTAGTCATTGCTTCGGCGGCGCTGCCGGAGGCGCGCCAGATACTCTGCCACGGCGGCATCGTGTTCCTGCCTGGTTGCCGAGAACCGATGGCTGCCGTCGGCGTCGCCGGTCGCGACAAAATAAAGCGCATTGCCGTCGGCCGGATGCAGCACCGCATGGATTGCTGCGCGACCGGGCATCGCGATCGGCGTTGGCGGCAGACCGTGGCGCGTGTAGGTGTTGTACGGTGTATCCGATTGCAGGTCCCGACGCGTCAGATTCCCGTCGAAGTCGGGCCCGATTCCGTAAATAACCGTGGGATCCGTCTGCAAGCGCATACGTTTTTCCAAACGACGAACGAATACGCCTGCTATGCGGGCCCGCTCATCCGCACGGGCCGTTTCCTTCTCGACGATAGATGCCAGAATAAGCGCCTCGTAAGGCGTTTTGATCGGGAGATTGCCGGAGCGCGCAGCCCATTCTTCGTACAGCGTTTCCTGCATCATCGTATAGGCCTGGCGCAGCAAATCTCGATCTCGCAGCCCTTTCGGAAAGCGATAGGTTTCCGGCAGAAACAGGCCTTCCGGGTGGCTGGTTGGCGCGCCCAGTTCGGCGAGAAACGCTGACCAGTCGTCATCGTGCAGCGTCGCGCGGATCTTCGGATGTGCGTGAAGCGCTGACAGGAGATCGCGATTGTTCCAGCCTTCGACAATCGTAAACGAGTACAGCAGGACCTCGCCGCGGACGAACAGCTCGAGTAGCTGCTCTGGCGAGGTTCCCGACTCGATCAGGTATTCACCGGCCTGAGCGGAGCCCGCCCGCCCGGTGACGCGCGCATAGGTGCGAAACAGCCGCGGCCAGCGAATGATGCCGGCCGTGTGCAATCTCCTGCTGATGTCGCCGAAATTAGCGCCCGCAGGAATCTCGAAGCGTACGCCGTCCAGCGGCACGTCGACCGGCGACTCCAGAAAATCGGATATGAACCACAGCGTCGACGCTATGCCGACGCCCAACGCTGCAAGTACCGAAACGAACGTGACGCGCAAAACGTTCACGGTGCACACTCCACCACGCCACGCGCCGCAAGCCAGCCCATCAGGCTACGCGTCATCGTGCCTACAGAATAAGGCTGCGATTCGACGCGGCGTACTGGCAGGATGCCAATCTGGCTGTTCGTCACAAAGACTTCGTCCGCTTCCCTGAGCTCTGCCCAGGCTATTTCGCGCACGGCACCGGCCCGGTTGCGGGCCGCAAGTTCGGCCAGGACCTCCTGGCGCATGATGCCCGCGATGCCGCAACGCGTAATTGCCGGGGTCGCGACCTGTTCGGCGGTGACGATAAACACGTTACTCATGGTACCGCAGATGACGTGATCGTCCGCATCCAGCTGCAAACCTTCGAATGCTGCCGGGTCCTGCCATTCCGCGCGCGCCAGCACCTGCTCCAGCCGGTTTAGCGTCTTTAGTCCGGCCAGGCTGGGTTGCGCGCCCAGTCGAGTCTGGCAAAGGCGCGCCGTCACGCCGTCAGTATAATGATCCCGGGGGAGCGGCGTCGCTGGAAATACGCCGACGCGGTGGCATATTGTCGCGGTGGCGCTCCGCGCATAGCCGCGCGGTCCGGCGCCGGCAGATACGATGATTTTTGCTGTCGCAAATGCGATATCCACCGCGCCGGCTGCCAACGCGACGTCCAGATCGGTGCGCAGCGTTGCGGGATCCGGCGGCGACAGGCCCAGGCGCTCGCAGCCGATGTGCAGGCGATCGATGTGCGCGTCCCAGAATCGAGGTTCGCCATTGCGAATAGCGATGGTTTCGAACAGCCCGTCGCCGTACAGGTATCCGCGATCATCAATGGCGACTGTCGAGACGCGGTTGCCGTCGGCGATCCAGATACTCATCGTCGCAAAGCCTCGAGCAGTCCTTTCGCTTTGGCGCGCGTTTCCTCGAGCTCGGCGCGCGGTTCCGAGTCGGCAACGATGCCGCTGCCGGCGCGCAAGCTGATGCCGTCCGGGCGCATCACCATCGTCCTAATCAGAATGTTCAGATCCATGCTGCCATCGAGATTCAGGTATCCGAATGAGCCGGTGTAGGCGCCACGGGGCCCCGCTTCCAGCTCGCTGATGATCTCCATGCAGCGAACTTTCGGGCAACCCGTAATCGTACCCCCGGGAAATACGGCGCGGATCGCTGCTCCCGGTGTAACGTCGTCGCGGACACGTCCGCTCACATTCGAGACTATGTGGTGCACGTGCGCGTAGGTTTCCAGCACCATCATTTCATCGACGACGACGCTGCCCGGCTCGCAAATGCGGCCGAGATCGTTGCGTTCGAGGTCGATCAGCATCACATGTTCGGCGCGTTCTTTCGGGTGTGTAAACAGCTCTGCGGAAAGGCCGATGTCGGCGTCGGCATCCGTCGATCGCGGGCGGGTGCCGGCAATAGGCCGGGTTGAGGCCCTGTCATTGCGGATCTGGAGCAATCTCTCCGGCGATGAGGACACTATGCTCGTATCCTTCCAGCGGACAAGACCCGCAAACGGGCCGGGATTTGCCGCACACAGTTTCGCGTACACGGACGCAGCGTCTATGCCTGGCCGGATATCCGCACGCCAGCCGCGTGACAGGTTGGCTTGATAAATATCGCCCGCTGCGATGTACTCTTTTGCACGCTCGACGGCGCCAAGAAAATGCGTTTCGCGATCCTCGGTGGTGCCTAAAAGTCCGGCTTCGTCGCGGAAGTATTGCGGCGTGCTGCCACTTACCGCCGCGATGTCGGCCTCGATCTCTTCGACCGCTATGCCGTCGGGTTCGGAAACGAGCATGCACTGATCGAGCCAGCGGTCCCGGATCATCGCAGCCCGACAGCGCACGGCGAACGCTGTCGGCAAAACGCTACCCATCTCGAGCTGCAGACTTGGTTCGATCTCTGCTGCAAGCTCATAGCCCAGGTACAGGAACCACCCGCCCGAGAACGGCAGGTCATGTCGATCTGCATCGCGCCGCTCACTTGTCCACCAGCGGTCCAGTGCCGAAAGAAAACCGGTTCCCGGTTTCGCGAACGGGGCCACGAGCATGCCAGATGGGTCGAGAATCAGCGCTTCGTCGGAGGCGACGAACAGCAGATCATAACGCCCCGTCGACCGATTGACGGCCGTGCTCTGCAGGAGAAACGGGTACCGCTCCGGCGCGTGCTGCGTGAGCATCAGCAGATCGAGTGACGCCGGTAGCGGCGTCACCGTGGTATGCCCGAACGACGCGTCCAACGAAACGCGGGTCAGTGATATGCCCGAAAAATCAGACTGCCGTTAGTGCCACCGAAACCGAAGGAATTCGAAATAACCGCTTCGAGCGTGGCATCGCGAGCGACATTCGGCACATAGTCGAGATCGCACGCCGGGTCCTGATTCTCCAGGTTGATCGTTGGCGGAATCACCTGGTCGCGGAGGGCCAGTATGGAAAAAATCGCCTCCGCTACGCCGGCCGCCCCGAGCAAATGCCCCGTCGTCGATTTAGTCGAACTGACCGGCAGCGATTGAGTTGCATCACCGAACACCCGTCGAATCGCGACGGATTCGCCCACATCGCCTGCAGGCGTCGACGTACCGTGGGCGTTAACGTAGTCAATATCCGCCGCGTCGATACCCGCGTTGCGGATCGCGGCCTGCATCGCACGCCGGGCGCCGTCCCCGTCTGCAGGTGGCAGCGTAATGTGATATGCATCGCCGCTCATTCCGAAGCCGACGAGTTCGGCGTAGATACGCGCGCCGCGCGCTTTGGCATGCGATAGCTCCTCGAGGACCACGCAACCTGCGCCATTGCTGAGAACAAATCCGTCACGATCCCGGTCGAAAGGTCGGCTTGCGCGCGTGGGTTCGTCGTTGCGCGTGGACATCGCCCGGGCCGAGCAGAAGCCGGCCATTGCCAGCGGCGTGGTGGCGAACTCGGAGCCACCGGCGACCATGACGTCGGCATCGCCGTATTCGATACACCGTCCCGCGAACCCGATGCAATGCGCCGAAGTCGCACAGGCGGTGACGATCGAGATATTCGGCCCGGTGATGTGCTGCATGATACTGACGGCGCCGGACGTCATATTGATGATGCTGCCGGGAATGAAAAATGGAGACACTTTGCGGGCGCCCCCGGCGAGCATGCGATCGTGGTTGTCTTCGATGAACTTGATGCCACCGATGCCGGAACCCATAGCGACACCGATTCGTTCGCCATTGGCCTCGTTCACCTCGAGTCCGGAATCGCGGAGTGCATCGATACAGGCACCGATCCCGTAGTGAATGAAAGGATCGTTTTTGCGGGCGTCCTTCGCACTCAGGTACTCGGCGACATCGAAGCCTTTTACGGTGCCGCCGATGCGGGTTGCCAATGCGCTGGTATCGAAATCGCCGATGAGTCCGATGCCGGAAACACCCTCGCAAACGTTTCGCCAGGCCTCGCTCAACTCGCTGCCGACAGGCGAGACGATCCCCATGCCAGTGATGACAACGCGTCTTTCTTTCAAGGTATTTCCGTCCGGCAGGAAAGCGCTCGAAGCCGGGAGAATCTCGTATGCACGGCGTGATCCGCCGCGCCCTGAACCTTAGCTGTCGCCAGCGCGAGCCGTTACGAAGTCGATTGCCTGCTGAACGGTTGTTATTTTTTCGGCTTCTTCGTCCGGAATCTCGGTTTCGAACTCCTCTTCGAGGGCCATCACCAATTCCACGGTGTCGAGTGAATCTGCACCCAGATCATCGACAAAAGAAGCATCGTTCGTCACCTCGTCTTCCTTTACGCCCAGTTGCTCGGCGACGATGCTTTTTACCTGTTCCTCGATACTGCTCATAATGTTCGTGTCTCCTGAGACGACTCGTCAAAATATACCGGCAGAAGCCTTCCCGAGCCCGTGATTCCTGTGCCCGCGGGTCCTCGATGCCCCGACAGCTGGCCTCGGATTATCCCCGTGCCAACCCGAAAATAAGCTGTAAGTCCTTGAAAATCCAAGGGCCCGTTCGCACGTGGCTCGGTATTGTATGTGAATCGACCATGGCAATCTAGAACCCGTCAGGAATTAAATTCCCGGCCCACGGCGCCGCAGATTGCGCCGTTTCAGTGCATGTACATGCCGCCGTTGACGTTGATCGTTTCGCCGGTGATGTAAGCGCCCGCGGGCGAGGCCAGGAATACGACGCTGCACGCGATGTCATCGACGTCGCCGAGGCGCCCGAGCGGAATCTGTGCGAGCATTTCCGCTCGCTGAGCCTCGGGCAACACGCGCGTCATGTCGGTGTCGATAAAGCCGGGCGCGATGACGTTCACGGTGATGTTGCGCGATCCAATCTCGCGTGCCAGCGACTTGGAAAAACCGATCATTCCCGCCTTCGCCGCCGCGTAATTGGATTGCCCTGCGTTGCCCATGAGACCGACGACCGATGCGATGTTGATGATGCGACCCCGCCTGGCTTTCATCATGCCGCGCAAGCATGCCTTGCAGACTCGATAAAGTCCGGTCAGATTCGTCGCCAGGACGGTGTCCCATTCGTCCGGTTTCATGCGCATCAAGAGATTGTCGCGCGTGATGCCGGCATTATTGACAAGTATGCTCGGGCTGCCCTCGTTCTCGCTGATATCTGCAATCGCGGTGGCGACCGAATCGTCATTCGAGATATCCAGGACGAGGCCTCGGCCGCGATCGCCAAGCGCGTGACTCACGCCGTCGGCTCCGGCAGTGCTCGTAGCCGTTCCAATGACCCGGGCGCCGGCATCGGCCAGCGCCTGGGCAATCGAGGCGCCGATACCGCGCGACGCACCGGTCACGAGGGCGATGTTGCCATCGAGAATTCCAGGACTGAATGTGTCACTCATGATGGTTCCTCAGGCTGGGTTGCCGTATGCACGGCTTTAAGACTCTTCGCGAGCCCGTCACGGGTGTCAATTGCCGCTGCCGGCACGCTGCGGTCGATGCGTCGAATCAGGCCCGCGAGCACCCTGCCCGGCCCGCATTCGACGATAGCGCGCGCACCGGCAGCGATCAGCGCTCTGGTTGTCGCCACCCAGAGCACGGGTTTATGTACCTGGCGGGCCAGCCGCTCGCGGATGTCAGCAGCGTCGCCGTAGGGCTCGGCGTCGGACGCGGCAACCACCGCGATATCGGGCTCCCGGAACCGCACGGCGCCCAATGCATCGGCAAGCGCGGCGCCGGCTTCTTCCAATAACGACGAGTGCGCGGGCACACTGACCGGCAGCAGCAGAGCACGCTTGGCGCCCTCGGTTTTCGCAAGCGCCACAGCTCGCTCGACCGCAGCCGTCGCCCCGGCAATTACGACCTGTCCCGGTGCGTTGTAGTTGACGGGCTCGACGATGCCATGCTCGTGCGTGCGAGCGCAGACGCCTGCAATCGCCTCGTCGTCCAGTCCGAGTATTGCCGCCATCGCGCCCTGACCGGCCGGTACGGCATCCTGCATGAGCTGTGCGCGCCGAACGACGACGCGCAGCGCATCCGC
Source organism: Woeseiaceae bacterium (assembly GCA_041598895.1). GTDB lineage: Bacteria > Pseudomonadota > Gammaproteobacteria > Steroidobacterales > Woeseiaceae > UBA1847. The sequence goes on from JBFHXQ010000063.1 coordinate 8,763, forward strand.
AAACGTCACCGCGCCGGCGCAGACCAGCGCGCTGTACTCACCCAGACTGTGGCCTGCCATCCGCACAGGCCGCGAACCGTCAGCGGCGATCCAGGCGCGCCAGGCCGCGACACCTGCCGTCAACATCGCCGGCTGGGTGACGACGGTCTCGGCAAGCTTCTCGGATGGACCCTGCTGGATCAGCGCCCATAGGTCGTAACCGAGGATGTCACTCGCCTCCTGATACGTCCCCGCGACGACCGGAAAGTCGGTCGCGAGATCGGACTGCATGCCTACGGACTGGGACCCCTGACCCGGAAAAACCAGTGCAAACGTCAATTTCCTGCTCCTCGCTGCGCGGGACGCAATGACGAAGGTTAACCCGACTTGCCGCCAAGACACGAACTCATTCGTCACTGTCACGCAGCTTGTTTTGGCCGCGTTGCGCTTTAACGTGCCATGCCCGGAGCAGCACGGCTGCCAGCGCACCACCGAGCGCCCCCTGCAGGTGGGCGGCGACGACCACCGGGCCGCCTGCAGCCGCGACGGAACCGGGCAGCGGACCCAGCATGTTTTCGTAGATCAGCTTCCCGATCAGGATGGCGCCCAAAACAACGCTTTCGGTGCGTCGGCGCCCCCAACCCGGCACCAGGCCCGCGGCCAGAAGTCCGTGTAGCAGTCCGGACAGGCCCACGTACCACTGCAGCTCTGGCATCAGGCACCACAGCCCGACATCGATGCTCGCTATCGATGCGAGACCGACGGCGAGCCATTCCGCGGACGTGAAGCGCCGGCCAACGAGGTACCAGACGAGCAGCAGGCCGGCGATGTTGAGCAGCAGATGCTGCAATCCGAGATGCGTCAGGTGCCCGCTAATAAGACGCCAGATTTCGCCGTCTGCGATTTGCGAGCGTTCGAAACGCAGCGCCCTGCGCCCCGCATCGCCAAGGACGGCGATCGCGGCACACAGCAGCAGCAGCGCGCCGGGCAGCGCCCATACTCGCGTTACGCCGTCGCGTCGGTGAACCGGTTCACCTTTGGGTAACCCCATGTTTGATATACTGACGTTTACAACTTCAGCCAGTCAACTTGGGCGTTTCTGGGGAGTAGCCATAGTGAGCCGTGCCGTCAAATGGTCACCACGCCATCAGCGAGCCTTTACGCTGATCGAGATCATGGTCGTCGTGATCATAATCGGCATTCTTGCCGCGATTGTCGCGCCGAACGTGATCGGCCGTGTCGATGATGCCCAAATTACGAAAGCGAAGGCTGAGATCGCCAATATCGAGAATGCCCTCAAGTTCTATCGGCTCGACAATTTCGCGTACCCGACGACCGAGCAGGGCCTGGACGCCCTCGTCACGAAGCCTGCGGACCCGAACGTCAAGAACTGGAAATCGGGCGGCTATCTCGAGCGTCTGCCAACGGATCCCTGGGGTAACCCTTACCTGTACCTCAACCCCGGCAACAACGGGGAAATCGACGTCTATACGCTCGGCCGCGACGGTCGACCAGGCGGCGAAGGCGTCGATGGCGACATCGGCAACTGGAATCTCGAATAGCTCCCCGGCACCGCTGCCCCGGGCCCGCGCGACGTCATGAACACTCGCCGCAAGGCATTCGGTTTCTCGCTGATCGAGATCCTCGTCGTCGTCGTTATTGTTGCGATAGTGACGTCAATCGCACTGTTGTCGGTCGGCATCGTCGGTGATGACCGTGAGCTGCGCACCGAGGCCCGGCGCCTGCTGTCGCTGGTTGAGCTGGCGCAGGACGAGGCGCTGCTGCAAGGCCGCGAATTGGGTCTGGAAGTCATGACGCACGCGTATCGTTTCGTCGAATACGATCCCGTCGGAAACCGCTGGAACGAACTGCCTGGCGACGAGGTGCTGCGGCTGCGCGAACTTTCCGAGGACATCGAACTGGTGTTGTTTCTGGAGGACAAGCGCGTCCTGCTGGCACCTGCACCGGAGTCGTTGACGGTCGAGGACGATGAGGACGACGAATACGCGCAGCCGACTGCGAACTACGCGCCGCACGTTCTTATTTTCTCCAGCGGTGACATGACGCCTGTCGAGTTGCATCTTATTCGCGATGCCGCCGAGCAATTGGTTGTCGTTGCAAACGACGCGACAGGCGGACTCGGGTTCATCGATGAACAAGTCTGAGTTTCGTCACTCGGCGCGGCGGCGCACCGGATTCACGCTCGTGGAGGTGATGGTCGCACTTGCCATTGTCGCGTTTTCGCTGACCGCAGTTGCGGCCAGCATCGGCCAGATGATTGATACCGCGAACACGATGCGGGAACGAACCTATGCAAGCTGGATTGCGCAAAACAAAATTGCGGAGCTGCGGCTCGCAAACGTCTTACCGGAAGTCAGCAGTTCGAGCGGAGAAATCGACTTCGCGAACACAACATGGACCTGGCGCACATTAATATCGGAAACCGGCGTTGAGAACCTGTTCCGCGTTGACGTGTCGGTCTCGTACCCGGGAAGCGATGACGCC
>JBFHXQ010000064.1:0-10917 GCA_041598895.1 Woeseiaceae bacterium
ATAAAGTCGCTGAGTTTTGCACGCACAATACGCCACCGAGTCGTATGGCCAAAGCAAAAATTCTGGTTTTTCAGCATGTTCCCTATGAACCATTGGGAACCCTGGACCCGTTGCTGAAGGCGTCGGGCTGCCGGCTGCGTTACGTCAACTTCTCTCGCGAGCCGCGGCACCGACCCGATGTCTGCAAATACGACGCCCTGATCGTGCTCGGCGGCCCGATGAACGCCGATCAGATCGATACGTTTCCGCACCTCCGCACCGAAGTGCAGCTCGTGCGAGAGGCGCTGGCGGGCGAGGTCTCGGTTCTCGGCATCTGTCTGGGCGCGCAGCTGCTGGCGAAGGCGATTGGCGGCAGCGTGCGGCGTAATCCGGTCCGGGAAATTGGCTGGTACGATGTCGAACTCACCGACGACGGCATTCGCGATCCGGTACTGGCGTCGTTCGCGCGTCGCCAGGAAGTGTTTCAATGGCACGAGGACGGTATCGAGCTGCCGTCAGGGGCCGTGCTGCTTGCAAGCTCGCCGGCCAGCGAAGTTCAGGCGTTTCGATACGGTTCATCCGCGTACGGATTTCAGTTTCACCTCGAGGCAAACGCGACGCTCATCGAACGCTGGCTCTCGGTTCCGGATCACGCGAGCATTCTGGAAGAGGAACGGCAGTGCATCGATCCCGACGCGATTCGTTCCAGCACGCCGGCGTCCGTTGCCGCTCTCGAAAAACTGAGTTACGCGACGTTTTCGCGCTGGATCGAGCAGTTCGACGCGCGACCGAGGCGACGACCGCTGCCCTCACGCTGACCAGGACAACGGGGGTTCCTGAATGAGCGCGATTTGCTCGCGGAGTGCGAGGACATGCTCATCCCAATAGCGATGCGAATCGAACCAGGGGAACGCTTGTGGAAATGCCGGGTCGCTCCAGCGTCGCGCAATCCAGGCGGCGTAATGCATGATCCGAAGGGCGCGCAGCGGCTCGATTAAAAGAAGTTCGCGGGCGTCGAACCGGCGAAATTGCTCGTAGCCTGACAGCAGTGCATCGAGCTGCGGAGTCTGTTCCAGACGATCGCCGGACAGGAACATCCAGAGGTCCTGCACGGCCGGTCCGGTGCGTGTGTCGTCAAGGTCGACGATGTGGAGCTGCGGAGCGTCGATCAACACGTTTCCCGGATGAAAATCTGCATGCAGACGCAGCGTTTTAATGTCTGTTGCCTGCTCGAATCTCGCACGGACTTCAGCCAGAACCTGGTCCGCAACCGAGGTATATGCGGGCTCAAGATCCGCCGGAATAAAACCCTGGTCCAGAAGGAATGCCTTCGATGCGTCGCCGTTACTCGGTATATAGATGGCGGGCCTGTGGGCGAAACGTCGCGTCTCACCGATCTGGTGAATTCTTGCGACCAGTCGTCCCAGCTGGCGAAGCAGATCAAAATCATCCAGATCGGGCGCCCGGCCTCCGCGGCAAGGGAAGACTGCAAAACGGAACGGCCCGAAACGATGCAGCGTCCGTTGATGCATGGACAGCGGCGCAACCACGGGAATGTCACCGTCTGCGAGTTCCGTCGCAAAGGCATGCTCTTCAGCAATTGCCGCAGCGCTCCAGCGGCCAGGGCGATAGAATTTGGCCACGAGCGGTGCAGCGTCCTCGATGCCGACGCGATAGACTCGGTTCTCGTAGCTGTTCAGCGCCAGGATTCTTCCGTCACAGCGCAATCCGAGTTGCTCGAGGGCGTGCAGGATTTCTGTCGGCTGCAGGTCGCGGTAGGCGAGGGCAGCTGCGCTGTCGGAATTCGGGTTCACGATACGTTCTGCTCCTGGTATTTGGACATATCGTGCAGGGCGGCGTCCCGTTCGGCCACCGTCAGAGCAGCCGGGGCGCGGAGTATACGAACAACGGCCGCCGTATTCACCCGAGAGGAGTGGCTAATGCCGACGGGAACCGGCGCGCGCCAGGTTGTTCAAACGGAATCAGCGCCGTCAGCGGGGATTGGATTGCGGCGACTGCGGGCCCGGGGCACCATGCGCGTCCCGGCACAGCGGGTTCAGAACGGCAGCAAATGAAACCTCAAATGACAAATCGCTTCATGTTTGTTGCCGCAGGATTGCTTGCAGCATTGGTGGGCGGCTGCAGCGGTGAGGATGCGCCTCGCGACTCGGCTGACTACGTGACCGAGGTCATGCAATGGCGCCTGGAACGGCTGCAGCGGCTGAAAGCTCCGAGCGGGTATCTGAACCTCGTTGGTCTGTACTGGCTTCGTAGCGGGAGCGCCACACTCGGCTCCGCGGCTGATAACGACATCGTATTGCCCGCGAAGGCGGCGCCGCACGTCGGAAAGCTCTCGGTCACCGAGACCGGCGTGGTCCTGGAAACCCGGCCCGGAGTCGACGTTCGCTACGAGGAGATTCCCGTCCGTTCACTGCTGCTGTCCGACGACACGACGGACAATCCGGTGCTGATAAGGCACGGATCGTTGGCGTGGATGATTATCAACCGGGACGGCAAAATGGCGCTCAGGGTCCGCGACCTGGAACACCCGCGCCTCGCCGATTTTGGCCCGATCGATTACTTTCCTATTGACCCGGCATTGCGGGTACCCGCCAGGCTCAATCGGTATCCGCACCCGCGAGTGATCAACGTCGGGACCGTCGTCGAGGGGCTCGGCTGGAAACCGGAGTCTCCCGGAACGGTGGAATTCGAAATCGATGGCGAATCCGTCGACCTGGAGGCTTACGCTTCGGGCGATGAGCTGTTTTTCGTCTTCGCCGACGCGACCAGCGGACGCGGGACATACCCGGCGGGGCGCTTTCTGTATGCACCAATGCCGGGCACGGACGGGCGGACGATTCTCGATTTCAACTTCGCCTACAACCCGCCGTGCGCATTCAATGACTTCGCAACCTGCCCGATCGCGTCGCCGCGAAACCGGCTCCCGGTCCGCATCGAAGCCGGCGAAAAATACGACACGCGCCTGTATCTGAGTTCCACCGCGGACGAAAAAGGACCGTAACATCGGCGTGGGTCGCGCGCGCGATAACGGCCTGCTACCGGTCGACGATGTCGAACGTCAGTCCGGCGCGTTCCGTCAGTCGTCTGAGTAGGGCACCGTTTAATGCTGTGGCCGGCGTCCAAACGCCGCCACCCGCGGGCACCTCGTTCTCAGCAAGACACACGGCGCATTCCGCGATCATCTTGCTGGTGGACCCGTAGCCTGGATCGCGGTCGCCGGTGACTCGGGATTCGATCGTTGTGCCGTCGGCGAAAACGCCGACCTGGCGAAACTTGAAAAAGCCGCGCTCGCGTTCGTCTGCGTCCGGACCTTCGCCCGGTGAGGGCAGCACGAAACGTTCCAGTGCTCTCCGAGTCGCTTTGAGAGAACCCGCGGTCATCACTGCTGCCATCGTGCCGGCGATGGCCAGCGCTTTCGCCCAGCCGCCAGGGCCGGACCCCGTCATGATAGCCTCGTCGTACCGGAATTCCTGTCCGTACGGAAAGCCCAGAAGCGCATGGCTGCGACGTACTACCCGGGTATTGATTGCCGCCATGATGAAAGGCGCGACCCAGGTCTGCGCTTTTTCGTGATAACGCGGGCGCAACGTATCGGGTTCGTCCGGACCGCCAAAGTCCGGATCGGGATTCAGCGCATACGGTCTGGCCATGAGACGCGCAACGTTGCGGTCGGTTCGGGCCTCGTCCAGCACATTCATCAGGCTGGCAATCGTCCCGCCGCTGAAGCCACCCTTCGATGCCTGCACGAGGGTCGTCACGGCAACGCAGTGGCTGCCGCGGCGTTGTCGTGCGGCGTGCTGCAGAAACCAGACGCCGAGGTCGGACGGCACCGAGTCGAAACCGCAGCAGTGCACGATACGCGCGCCGCTGTGCCTCGCAGCGTCGTCGTGCCTGTCGATCATGCGACGGATCCATTGCACCTCGCCGGCGAGGTCGCAGTAGTGCGTTCCGCTTGTGACGCAAGCCTCTACCAGCAGATCACCGTAAAGTGCGTAGGGGCCTACGGTGGTCAGAACCACGCGCGTGCGTTTCGCGAGGTCTGCGAGGGCCTCCCTGTCGAAGCTGTCGGCGACGATCGCTGCCAGGCCTGGGGCCCCGAGGGACTCCCGGAGCGCCTCCAGCCGAGCGATGCTTCTGCCGGCAATAGCCCATTTAAATCCATCAGTTACACCATATTCTTCGCGCAAATACTCCGCAACCAGTGTGCCGGTAAAGCCGGTGGCTCCCCAGACGACGACGTCGAATTCGCGCCCGGTCATAGCGGCTTCGCCAGAAGCGCGACGCGCTTTGCGCCGGACTCAGTGGTCTGAGCGCCGACACGCTCGAAGCCCTGTCGCTCATGGAATCGCAGCGAGCCCGGGTTCGGCGGCTCGACATTCACTTCACAGGTCAGCACCGGAACGGAAGGTGGCAGGGCCGCTTGGAAATCGGCGTACAGCAGAGTTGCGAGCCCCCGCCTGCGCGCATCCGCTGCGACGACGATTCTGTCGACGTACGCGAAATCGGCGTAACGCTCGCAAAACCACCGGTAGTTCGGGCTGGCATACTCCAGACCGGGGCGCAATCCGATGAGGAATGCATGCGTCGCTCCGGCAACCCGAAAATACGCGGCATGATCCGCAAACCAACGAAGTTCGGCGGCGTCCAGGCTGTTGACGTGCGGGACGGCGGACTGGTTCAGTGCGAGTACGGCTTCCATTTCGTCTGCTTTCAGGTCGTGAATATTGTTGTGCACACGGAAAGTTTAATCGCAGTCGCGGTCGAACGCTAAGCTGTCCGAACTTTGTATCCTGGCGCCGGTCGCAGACAGTGCAGGATCACGCCATGCGGCAAGGAACTTGTCGTATACTGGTCTGGAGACGGCAGCCGGCATAGCTGGCCACAATAATCTCGCCGTCCCGTCGCTACCTTACTCGCCTTCGCCGGATTCGCGGTTCGCCGCGATGTATGCGTGGACAAGGAGTATCGAGGCGAGAGCTGGAAACACTCGTATCAGTCGCGTTTCGCCCGCGATGCGGCCGAGTGGGGCGGTGCCGTCCGGTCTCTCGTCCGCGAGTGGAGTGACCCGAACATCAACCAGGAACCCGAAACATGAATGGCATGAACATCTGCAAAACTCTCGCAGTGCTCGGAATAACGAGTGCTGCAGTGGCTGCGTGCGACCGGACGGACGACGCTGCGCAGCCGGCGGCGGTCACGGATGCGCCGATATTGCGCTACATTCCCGCGAATACGCCGTATGTATTCGCGATGACCGAGCCGGTCCCGGAGGCGCTGTTCGACAAGCTCGAGCCGAAGATCGATCGTTTGCTCAAGTCCTACCAGACGGTGCTTCGCGAGGCCATCACGGCGAAGCGGGCAGAGTTGTCGGACGAGGAGCGTGACAGCCAGCAAATGCAGCGTGCTTCGGCCGTTATCGACGAGCTGACCTCATTGATGTCGATCGAGGGCCTGGCTGGGGCAGGTATCGAACGGACTGCTCAAGTCGCGTTCTACGGCAACGGGCTTTTGCCTGTATTCCGGATCGGACTGACGGATGGAGCGCTGTTTGAGGCGGCCGTGGCACGCCTCGAGGCATCGGCGGAATACGAACTGCCGGTCGCAAAGCTCGGCAATCAGCCGTATCGGTTTCTTGTGGCTGAGCAGGCCAAATTTATCGTCGCCGTGATCGACGACTATGCCGTGCTGTCGGTGGTTCCGGCAAACCTCGACGAGGGGGCACTGGGGCTCGTGCTCGGCCTGACACCGCCCGACGACAACCTCTTGGCAGCCGGTAGGCTTAATGATCTGGCGCGGGAATTCGGGTATTTGCCGCAACAGTCCGGTTACGTCGATGTGCGCCGTTTTGTCGACCGGTTTCTGGACCAGCCAGCCGGGCTCGACGCCGAAGTCTTACGCATGGTGGATTATGATGCCGCAACCCTCTCCGATGTCTGCCGCGAGGAGATTCGGGAGATGGCGCTGGTGGCGCCGCGACTGGTCGTCGGTTACACGGAGCTCAATGACGAACGTATGGACACGCGTATGGTCGTCGAACTTCGCGATGATCTTGCGCGGGAATTGATGGGTTTGACGGCGCCGGTACCGGGTCTCGGCGTGGACCACGGTGGGCTGTTTTCGCTGGGTTTCAGTCTGGATTTGAAGGCGGCGCGCAGTTTCTACGAGGCCCGACTGGATGCGATGGAGGCGGACCCGTACAAATGTGAACTGTTCGCCGAGCTGCAGTCAGGGATTGGCGCCGGTCGGGAGGCACTGAATCAGCCCGTGCCGCCCATGATTTATGACTTCAAAGGCGTGCTCGCCGTTGTCGAAAACATCGACGGCATGGACTTTGAGCAGAAACAACCTCCAAAATCCGTTGACGGTCGGCTGCTATTGGCCATGGACAATGCCCAGGCGCTTGTCGCCATGGGCACCCTGTTCAGCCCGGAGCTGGCGTCAATGAATCTGCAGCCTGACGGCAACCCGGTGCGATTGAAGGCCGCGGCACTCGAGGGCAAGGTCGACAATGCCTACATCGCCATGACCGATGATGCAATTGCGCTGGCGGTCGGTCAGGGCGCGGAAGACGAGCTCGCGCCGATGCTAAAGGCGCCGCTTCCTCAGGTAGCACCGTTTTTCAGCATGAGTATCGACGCAGCGCGTTATTATGGCTTTGTCGGGTCAGCCGTCGCCGAGGCGGACGCCGACGGGGACCAGGCCGGTTCAGCCGAATTGCAGGCGGCGATCAAGGACATCATGGAGGTCGTGGCAGAGCTGTACGATCGTATGACCGTGGACGTGATGTTCACAAAGAAGGGCATCGAATTCGAGTCCGGGGTAACGTTCGGCGACTGATCTCGGCTGGAGACAACGACGGAGAGGACATGCGCTATTTGCTTGCGTGGCTGCTGCTCGGCGTTCTGGCTTCGACAGGCAACGCCGAGGCGCCGACGACGCCCGGAAACGCCGTCATGCTGAACGTCGAGGAGGTATCCGAGCAGGGACATGTCGGTGCGCCCGCTGCCCTGGCCTCGGCGGGGCAGCCGGACGCGGCGGCCTTCGCGGCGTTGGCCAGGGCAGGTTACGCTGCCGTGATCGACCTGCGCACGGCCACGGAGGATCGCGGGCTCGATGAGCCCATGGTCGTGGAGGATCTCGGAATGCGTTACGTTTCGCTGCCGATCGATGGCGGAGATGCCATCAATTTCGAGAACGCGGCAAGACTCGACGAGCTGATCGCGAGCCTCGATGGACCGGTCGTCGTTCACTGCAGCAGCGGCAACCGTGTCGGGGCGCTCCTGGCACTCAGGCAGAGCCTTACGGGCGCCGATGATGAAACCGCCATTGCCGCCGGCAAGGCTGCCGGGCTCACGCGACTCGAACCGGTGGTGCGGAAGCGCTTGTCGGAGAATTGACCGGCGGCCACACCGAGCGGGTGGCCATTGTGGTTGGTGGAGGTGGTGGGAATCGAACCCACGTCCGCAAGCCCTCCGCTCCGCGCTCTACATGCTTATCCCGTCTTTGATCTTACTGCGGGCTACCCGGCGGGCAGGGAAAACGCGCAGCCAGTTCAGTCAGATTTAGCGAGTGAGGCCCTGAACAAGCTCCACGCGCGGTCCTGTGTAAGCGACCCCTGGATCCGGACGCACAGGCACGTTCCGGGCAGAGGGCACAAGGCTGGTTTTTAAGCAGCTAGTGCGTAGTTGTCGTCGTTGGCAACTATGAGTGTTACAGCTGGATTAACGAGGTTCTCTGTCCCTCGGCATGCACTCGGAGTTTCGTGACCCACGTCGAAGCCATGTCACCCCCGTGACCTACAGTCTATGGCCATTTCGCCGAATTACAACGCGCGCCGCGGGTATATTGCCGAGTGCTTTATTCACTTGCTAAGAGTGATACTTAAGAAAGTCATCTAATATACTGTAATTACTTTAGTTTTTTAGAATCCTCGCCTTTTGCCGCTGCCAATCCCGGTCCTTGGCCGCTGCGCGTTTGTCATGCGCTTTCTTGCCTTTCCCGAGGCCCACCGCGAGCTTGACCCGGCCCTTGTGCCAATGGAGGTCGAGCGGTACCAGCGTGTAACCCTTGCGCTCGACGCTGCCGAGGAGCCGGTCCAGCTCACGGCGATGCAGCAGCAGCTTGCGCGTTCGGGTGGGATCCGCCGGCCGATGCGTCGACGTCGTCGTCAGTGGCGAGAAATGGGCGCCGACGAGCCACGCTTCTCCGTGACGCACGTGCACGTAGCTTTCAGACAGCGCGACGCGCCCGGCCCGCAGGCTCTTGACCTCCCAGCCCTCGAGCACGAGACCGGCCTCGAGGGTTTCCTCGATGAAATAGTCATGGCGGGCCCGTCGATTCACGACGATGACGTTGCCGGCCAGTGCCTTTGATTTGCCCTTGCCCACGTGCTTCCACTGATCGAGATTTCCGGGGGCGCGATTATACGGATTTAGCTGTCTGAACTGTTGCGCTGCTCGCCGCCGGTGTCCGGACCGTCGGTTGTCAGTGCCGCATATTTGTATGAGAATCGCCGCAAGCGTTCGCCAATAAGAGCAAGAACATGGCAGTCAGTCAGCCCGATGCGGGCAAACGCCGTTCGCTGCACGGGCATTGGTCGTCGCGGATGGCGTTCATTCTGGCCGTAACAGGATCTGCGGTCGGCCTCGGCAATATATGGAAATTCCCGTACGTCGCCGGCCAGAACGGGGGCGGTGCGTTCGTGCTGGTCTACCTCGCCTGCGTATTTCTTATCGGTATGCCCGTCATGATGTCGGAAATCCTCATGGGTCGCCGCGGTCGCCGCAATCCCATTGCGACAATGGCCCTTCTCGGGCGGGAAGAGGGCCGCAGTGTGCACTGGCGATTGCTCGGCACATTGGGTGTTGTCGTGGGGATCCTGATCCTTTCGTATTACAGCGTGATCGGGGGTTGGACGCTTGCGTACATCGTGAAGAGTGTATCCGGCGTGTTCGCGGGTGCCAGTCCGGCTGAGGTCGGGCGCCAGTTCGAGACCTTCGTCGGCAGCTGGGAGCGCGTGCTGCTGAGTCACACCTTGTTCATGACGCTGACGATCTTCGTCGTCGCGCGAGGCGTCGAACGCGGTCTCGAACAGGCGGTACGGTTCATGGTTCCTGCGCTCTTGGTACTGATGTTCACGCTCCTCGGGTACTCCATCAACTCCGGCCATTTCGGTGACGGACTGGCATTCATGTTCACCCCCAATTTCGACAAACTCTCCTGGGGCAGTGTGCTTGCCGCGATGGGGCAGGCGTTCTTCACGCTCAGCATCGGGATGGGCGCGATCATGGCGTACGGCGCCTATTTGCCGGAAGAAACGTCTATAACCGGCACGTCTGCTGCAGTCGTCACGGCAGATACGTCGATCGCCATGCTCGCCGGTCTCGTGATCTTCCCGCTGGTCTTCGCGAATGGCCTGGACCCGGCGGATGGGGCGGGACTGGTTTTCGATACGCTACCGCTGGCCTTTGGGCAGATGACCGGCGGTGTGGCGTTTTCAACGATCTTTTTCGTGCTCCTGTCATTCGCCGCGTGGACATCGGCGATAGGTCTGATGGAACCGGCCGTCGCATGGCTGGTCGAGACCCGGCATCAGACACGTGCCGTCGCGGCGGTCATTGTCGGCGTCCTGATCTGGGCCCTGGGCGTCGCGTCGGTGCTGTCCTTTAACGTGCTGGCGGATCTGCGCTTCCTCCGCGGGACGTTGTTCGACAATATCGATCATCTGACCAGCAACATCATGCTGCCGCTCAGCGGGCTGTTCATTGCAATTTTTGCGGGTTGGGCGATGTGCCGGAACTCGACGTCCGATGAACTCGGCGGAGTCAGTAATCTCTACAAGTTATGGCGTTTTCTCGCGCGATTCGTCGCTCCACTTGGTATTCTGTTCGTATTCCTCAAGGCAATCGGGCTGTTGCCCGAGATGAGCTGATCGCAGTCCCCGCGACCGGGTTTTCGGGATCATGCGCCACATCGTCCGTACTGCACTCGTGCCATACTCTGCCGAGCAGATGTTCATTCTGGTCGACGACGTGGAAGCGTACCCGCGCTTCCTGCCATGGTGTTCAGCCGCCGTCGAGCACTTGCGAGACGGCGACATCGTCGAGGCAACGCTGGAGTTGCGTCGGCACGGCATGCGGCGGCGATTTCGGACACGTAACCTGCTTGTTCCCCACGAGACCATCGAGATGTCTCTGGTCGACGGGCCATTTAGGCGGCTCGAGGGTAGCTGGAAGTTCAAGCAGCTCGCCGACCTCGGCAGCAAGGTGAGCCTCGAAATGCACTTCGAGTTTTCCAGTCAGGTGGTTGCCAAGGCTTTCGGGCCGGTATTCGAGGAAACGTGTAATTCGCTGGTCGCGGCGTTTACCTCGCGCGCCGGCGAAGTCTATGGCGAAGCGGCAAGTCCGGATGCGTGACAGGCTCCGCGTCGAAGTGGTTTTTGCACTGCCGGAATTACAGGTTCTGACGACGGTGGCACTCGCTGCGGATTCGACGGTCCGGGACGCGATTGAGGCATCCGGGCTCAAGCGGTGCTTTCCCGACCACGATTTGGACGCACTCGCGGTCGGAGTATGGGGTGATCCGGTGCAGCGGGAAGCGGTGGTCCGGGACGGCGATCGAGTCGAGCTGTATCGCGTCCTGCAGATGGATCCTCGCGAGGCGCGCCGGCGGCTGGCGAAAGCCGGCAAGACCATGGCCGAGCCGCGGCCCCGAACCGGCAGTCGCGATCCGGGCTAGAGGTGGGGGTCGAGTTCCTGGTCCCGACGAATCTCGCTCACCCTGTCGTTTTCGAAAAACACGGTGACCCAGCGCTTGAACGTCGCGTCCTTGCGGCCGACTTTGAGGAAATATACGTAGTCCCAGCGATCATGATGAAAGGCGTCGTCGATCATCGGTGTGCCGAGCAAAAAACGCACC
>JBFHXQ010000065.1:0-10865 GCA_041598895.1 Woeseiaceae bacterium
CGGGCGCATACGCCCGACCTACCGGCTTAAGGCCGGTGATGAGGTGCGGGTGCCGCCAGCGCGCCTGAGGATGCCCGGCGCGGCACCGAAGGACCGGATTGCCGCAAAAATCCTCGATAGCGTGATCTACGAGGACCAGACGATCCTGGTCATCGACAAACCGGCGGGACTGGCCGTACACGGTGGTAGTGGCATCAGTCATGGCGCAATTGAGCTGTTGCGTCACGCCAGACCCGATATTCGCGATCTGGCACTCGTGCACCGACTTGATCGGGAGACGTCGGGCTGTCTCGTGATCGCAAAACGTCGCAGCGCGCTACGGGCCTTGCATGAGAAGTTTCGCAATGCGGAAGTCGCCAAAAACTACCTGGCCCTGATCGTCGGCGATTGGCAGCTGGGCGATACAGTCATCGACGCGCCGCTTTCCGTACGGCACCGGCGGGGCGGTGAGCGCCACGTCGTCGTGAGTGCGTCGGGGAAGGCCGCTGCCACGCGCGTGCGTCTGTCGCGCCGGTTCTCGCGCTACAGCCTCGTCTGCTGCGAGCCGCAAACCGGCCGCACGCACCAGATTCGCGTGCACCTCAATCATGTCGGTTTCCCGATTCTCGGTGATACCCGCTACGGGGATACGGCGGAAAATCGCCGGGCCGGGGAGATTGGCCTGCATCGGCTGTTCCTGCACGCACAGTCGATCGGGTTTCCGGATGCGAGGGGCAACGAGCTGCATGTATCCGCACCGTTGCCGGACGAATTGCAGCTGTTTATTAACCGATTGGAGACCGACAGCTAGACCCTGGGGACAAGGCCCTGGGGACATTTCACATTTGCCATTACCCGTAGCGGGTCGACTTAGCGCAGCTATCAAAAATGCGAAATGGCATCTTATGGCAATAGATACCCCAGCTGCCGCAGGCGGTCCGCAAGCCAGATCATAGGCAGACCGATCAGCGCCGAAGGGTCCGTCGTTTCGACGGACTGAAACAGAACGAATCCCGAGCCCTCGACCTTGAAGCTGCCGGCGCAGTCGTACGGCTGGTCGTGATGCAGGTAGGCTTCGGCGAGCCGGCGATCGAAGCTCCGGAAGCGGACGGTCGTCGTATCCAGATGTTCGTACCGCGTCCTGCTCTGCGGATCCAGGACGCAGACGGCGGTCATGAACATGACCGTCTTGCCCGCAACGGCGAGCAGCTGCTCGATCGCATGCGCATGAGTGCCGGGTTTGCCCAGAGTGCGGCCATCGAGCTCGGCCAGCTGGTCGGCGCCGATGACCAGCGCATCCCGGGCATGCATCGATACGGCCTCCGCCTTTTTGCGGGCCAGATGAGCGGCAATCTCGGCAGGTGCCAGGTCTGCCGGATGGCGCTCATCAACGTCCGGCGATACGCAGACGAAGTCATTCAGTACCCGGTCCAGCAATTCGCGCCGGTACGGCGACGATGAGCCCAGTACAATGCGCGGTGCGGATGCGTTTTGCATAGATAAATCAGCCGCTTGCGGTGAACAGGTCGAGTGTACTTGGTTTATGTTCAATTGCGACGGTTTTTGACGGTCGTGCTTTGACAGTTGTCGCGGCGCTCCTTATCATGCGGCCGCCATGAGCAATGCGCTGCGCGATCGCCGCACCCCGTCGGAGCTGGCAGAAGGGAGGCAGGTCATTGAAATCGCTGAAAAAATTGGCGAATTCAGGCGCCTGGCAGAAGCGGTCGAGCGGGATCTCGGCGGGTTGGCTGTGCGCGCTACGCCGAAAGACTGGCGGAATGCAACGGTAGAAGGCACGCTCAGCTTTGCATTTGCGGACGCGCACAGGCGGCTGCCGATGCTCGAAGGCAGTGTGCGGGTCATCACGGACGTCGTGTGTCAGCGCTGCCTCGAGCCGTTCAAGCTGCCTCTGCTCGCAGAGTTGCGCCTGCTGTTTCCCGGTAAGGGAGACACCTCGGTGACTGCCGAGGGTCTCGAGACCTGGGAGCTCGAGGATACGACCTTGCAGCCCCTTGACCTGGTCGATGAGGCATTGGTCATGGCATTGCCGCTGGCGCCGATGCATGCCGATGCGGCATTGTGCGAGGTGTCGGCGCTGCCGGCACCATTCGACAGTACGTCGAGCCGACCGTTTGCCGGCCTGCGTGCTGCGATGGACAGGAAGGATTGAACGAATCGCGCACGCTCGCGATAGTGAAGAGATTTCGACAGTGGCGCCGCTTTGCCATTGTGCACAGGAGAAACCTATGGCAGTTCAGAAAAGTCGCAGGACGCCGTCCCGGCGCGGTATGCGCCGCGCACACGACCGGCTGAAGAATCCGACGCTGTCCGTGGATCCGACGACTGGCGAAACGCACCTGCGCCATCGGGTATCACCAGATGGCTTCTACCGTGGCAAGCAGATTCTTGCCACGCCTGATCTCGACGACGCCGACGACGAGTAGCGCCGTCACGGCGCTGGCCGGCCCGCCGGCCGAATCAGCTTTTGACGGCTCGCCCGATCATTTCTGTCGACGCGATGAGCGGCGATCTTGGCGCCGAAGTCGTCGTTCGCGCTGCATTCAGCGCTCTGGCCGAACACACGAATCTCGAACTGATTCTCGTCGGGGACGAACCGGAATTGCGCGGTCACATCCTTCGGATCATAGGCCGCGAACCTCGGCTGTCGATTCGCCATGCATCGGAAATCGTCGCCATGTCCGAGGCACCGTCCGATGCGCTGCGCAAGAAAAAGGATTCCTCCATGCGCGTCGCGATCGATCTCGTCAAGGCCGGCGAGGCGCAGGCTGTGGTCAGTGCTGGCAATACCGGCGCGTTGATGGCATCGGCGAAGTTCGTGCTGAAGATGCTGCCGGGCATCGATCGGCCCGCAATCATCGCGGAGCTGCCAGCCATTGGCGGTTCCCTCTACATGCTCGATCTCGGCGCGAATACGCTGTGCTCTGCGAAGCACCTGTTTCAGTTCGGCGTCATGGGGTCGATTGTTGCGTCGGATCTGAGCGGCACGGCAAATCCGCGAGTCGCAATCCTGAATATCGGCGCCGAGGACACAAAAGGTCACGATACGGTTAAGGAAGCTGCGGCCCTGCTATCCGCGAGTTCACTGAACTACGTCGGCTTCATCGAAGGCAGCGACCTTTTTTCGGGCAGGGCGGACGTCGTCGTGACCGATGGCTTCACCGGCAATGTTGCGTTGAAGACGATGGAAGGGACAGTCGGGCTGGCGCGCCACTACTTGCGCCGTTCATTCAATCGAACTGTGCTGACGCGTATGCAGGCATTTCTGGCTCGCGGTGTGCTTCGTGACCTTGCATTCGAAATGGACTCGCGCAATTACAACGGAGCGACTCTCGTCGGCCTAAATGGTATTGTAATCAAGAGCCACGGCGGAGCGGATTCTTACGCCTTTCAGCGTGCGATCGAAAACGCACTCATCGAGGTTCGCAATCAGCTGCCACAACAAATCGGCGCGCTGCTGGAACGGGAAGCCGCATGACGTATTCGAGAATTGCCGGGACCGGCCGCTATTTGCCGGAAAAGGTCCTGACGAATTTCGACCTCGAAAAAATGGTCGACACCAGCGACGAGTGGATTAGAACGCGCACGGGTGTCGAGCGTCGTCACTGTGTCAGAGAGGACCAGACGACCAGTGACATGTGTGTTGAAGCCGCGCGTGCGGCCATGCAGTCCGCCGGCATCGAGGCAAACGCCATCGATCTCGTCGCGATCGGCACGACGACGCCCGATCTGGTGTTTCCGAACATCGCGACGCTGGTACAGCACAGACTCGGTATTCCGGCCTGCCCGGCGATCGCGCTCGAAGCGGCCTGCACAGGGTTTATTTATGCTTTGACGACGGCAGATAAGTTCGTCAAGTCGGGCGAGTCGAAGTGCGCGCTCGTAATCGGGGCGGAGTGCATCACGAAGCTCGTCGATTGGAGCGATCGTAACACGTGCGTGCTGTTCGGCGACGGCGCCGGCGCGGCGATCATCGAGCCGGCGGAGGAGCCCGGGATACTTGCATGCCATCTCGGCGCGGATGGCCAGTATCGGGACCTGTTGTATTACCCGGTCGGGCCGTCGAAAGACCTGGCAAAGGCGGGCACGGACGAAGCCGCAATAATGATGACCGGGAACGAGGTCTTCAAGGTTGCTGTGAAAACGCTGGGCAACGTTGCCATGGAGGTACTCGAAAAGGCCGGTGTAGACAAAAGTGAGGTCGACTGGCTCATCCCGCACCAGGCCAACATCCGCATAATTCAGGCAACCGCAAAACGTGTTGATTTGCCGATGGAAAAAGTCATCGTCACCGTGCAGGATCATGGCAATACGTCTGCAGCGTCTGTGCCCATGGCACTCGATGTCGCCATCCGCGATGGCCGCATTCGGCGCGGCCAGCTGCTGCTCCTCGAGGCGTTCGGGGGCGGCTTTACGTGGGGGTCGGTGCTCCTGCGCTATTGACCACGGCCCGGGCCGACCTTGAGTCTAGCTGCACTGCACGACACCCGACTTGCAGATGGTTTAGGATTGGTTACTTCCGACGGACGCACCACCATGCAGCCAAAACTCCTCATCGGCAACAAGAATTACTCGTCGTGGTCGCTGCGCGCCTGGCTGCTACTGCGTGAGGCCGGCATCGAATTCGAGGAGCAGCGGATTCAGCTGGATGCGCCGGATACTCACGATACGATCTGCGGATTTAGCCCGGCGGGCAAGGTGCCCATCCTCATACTGGACGACGTTACGGTCTGGGATACGCTGGCGATAGCCGAAACGGCGGCCGAGCGTTGGCCGGAAAAACGCCTTTGGCCGGAGGATCCGGCGGCCCGCGGGCACGCACGCAGTATCAGTGCGGAAATGCATTCCGGATTCGAGGTGTTACGCGAGTGCATGCCGATGAACTGTCGGGCGATGGGACGCAAGGTGCCGTTGCCGGACGAACTAACGGATGACATCGACCGGATCATTGCCATCTGGTCCGATTGCCATCATCGCTATGGCGGGGAATGGTTGTTCGGTGACTTCTCGATCGCGGACGCCATGTTCGCGCCGGTCGTGCTGCGCTTTCGAACCTACGGCATTAACCTGCCCGATTCCGCGTACGTGTATGCCGTGCGCCTGTTGCAGAGCGAGGCGATGCAGTCCTGGCTTGCCGCCGCGGAATCCGAGGTCGAGGTCATCGAATGCGAGGAGAAGGGTCGATGAACCGGCCGCGCCTGCTGCAGGCGCTGGCACTCTTCGCCGCTGCGGCGCCGGCCGCCGGCGAGATCTTCGAATTGCCCCCCGCCGGCTCTGATGTGATCGGGGCAGTCGCGACCGTCAGCGCGCGTCACGAAGATACGCTCGTCGACATCGCGCGTCGTCACGGGCTGGGCTACGAGGACATCGTGCGGGCCAATCCGGGCGTCAACGTCTGGCTGCCGGGCGACGGCACCGAGATCTTGCTGCCGAGTCGCTTCGTACTGCCGCCAGGGCCGCGGGAAGGCATCGTGCTCAACCTGGCGGAGTATCGTATGTATTATTATCCGCGGCCGGAAGAGGGCGAGCCTGCCCTGGTTATGACCTATCCGATCAGCATCGGCCGCATGGACTGGGAGACGCCGATCGGCACTACCCGGGTCGTCGCGAAATCCCGAAATCCGAGCTGGTACCCGCCTCAATCCGTGCGCGAGGAACACGCCGCCGATGGGCGGTCGCTGCCGTCGGTCGTTCCACCCGGGCCTGACAATCCGCTAGGTGCGTATGCAATGCGCCTCGGCCTGCCGGGATACCTCATTCACGGCACGAACCGGCCGGCTGGCGTCGGCATGCGCGTGACACACGGCTGCATACGAATGTATCCGGAGGACATCGAGTACCTGTTCGCGCTGGTCGGCGTACGAACGACGGTGCGCATCATCAACGAACCGGTCAAGATCGGCTGGGAGGGTGACGAACTTGTCATGGAAGCTCATCCGCTACTGGAAACGACGTTGCCGGCTGCGGGGAACGCGGAAGGTGCGAATGTCGCGGCCGAGCCCAACATGGACGAGGTGGTCGTGAAAGACGTGCTGACGTACGTCACGGAGCGCTTCATCGATGCTACAGGGGAGCGCGCCGGTGAACTGGACTGGACACTCGCCGAAGTGATCGTGGCACGTGCGGACGGCATTCCGACCGCGGTCGGTACGAGCATAAAAAACGCCGCGGCAAGCGCGGCGTCTCAATAACAGTTCGTAGTCTTCCGCTACTTCGACATCGATTTCTGGAACATGCGCTCCATGCTGGCGCGGTTCGCTTCGCAGCAAGCCTTTGCGTCGGTTGCAGCTGAAAGCGCCCGGTCTGCCGTGCTCTGGGCTCGGGCAGCGGCCTGAGCGGCACGATCCGCAGCGGCGCGCGCGGCCTCGGCAGCGGAGGCAGCAGCAGCGGCGTCGGAGACGGCTTTGTTCGCTGTCGCTTCGACGTCGGTGCCGGTTGTCGCACAACCTGCGGCCAAACCGAGAAAGAGCGCGAGCGCACTTACTTTCAGTACGGATGTTTTCATCGTTTAGTTTTCCTCTGTTGGGATAAAACGGCAGGCGCATTATTTCCTAAACGATCCTGTGCTTCAATGAAAATACGGCTTTTATTCCGGGCTGTCGTTCGCCTGCGACAGTGAGGCTTGCAGGGCCGATCGCGATTGGGACCGGTATGTCGAAGCCGTGTCCATGTCGGGCAGCGGTCAGCCGTGAGCGCGACGTCGCGCCGCTTGCACTTGTCCGGGTACTGTATATAATCACAGAAGCTGTAAATATATACAGGACTGCTGAAATGCGCGAACTGACCCCCCGACAAACGCAAATTCTTGAAATGATTCAGGATTTCATTGCCGAGACCGGCATGCCGCCGACGCGTGCCGAGATCGCTCGTGAGCTGGGCTTCAAGTCGGCGAACGCGGCCGAGGAGCACCTGCGGGCACTGAAGAAAAAAGGCGTCATCGATCTCGTCCCGGGCGCATCGCGCGGCATTCAGCTCAAGGATTCTCTGCGGGAACAAATCGGGTTGCCGCTCGTGGGTCGGGTAGCGGCCGGCAGTCCGATTCTCGCAGAGGAGCACATCGAAACACATTACCGTCTCGATCCCGCGCTCTTTAATCCGAAGCCGCATTATCTGCTGCGCGTCTATGGCATGAGTATGAAAGACGTGGGTATCCTCGACGGGGATCTCGTCGCGGTGCATCGTACGCCGGAGATCCGTAGCCGACAGATCGTCGTTGCGCGACTCGACGATGAGGTCACGGTCAAGCGTTATCGCCAGACCGGCTCGCTGGTGGAACTGTTGCCTGAAAACAAAGAGTTCGAACCGATACGGGTCGATCTCTCGGAACAGTCGCTGGTGATCGAAGGCGTTGTCGTCGGGGTCATCCGTGACGGCATACCGCTGCACTGAGTGTCACGCGCATCATGCGGCCCGACGCACCTTCGCTGGACGAGCTGCTCGAGAACCCGCGGCTCTGGCGCGGTCACGACCAAACGCGGGCAACGGCGGGTCTGGCAAGCGGTTATGCTGCGCTCGATCGTCACCTGCCCGGCGGCGGCTGGCCGCAGCATGCGCTCACCGAGATCCTGACCGAGCATTACGGTATCGGCGAGCTGCGTTTGTTGATGCCGGCGCTGGCACGCCTCTGCAACGATGAGGGTCATGCGGGCGGTGATGACCGGCGGGAGCCCGGCTGGATCGCCTGGGTCGCACCGCCGCTGCAGCCATACCCGCCGGCGTTGCAGCACTGGGGTATCGATCTGTCGCGAGTGTTGATCGTGCGGCCGCGGGAAACGAGCGAAGTGCTCTGGTCGGCTGAGCAGGCGCTGGTCTCGGGCACCTGCGCGGCTGTGCTGCTATGGCCGCGGACACTCGGCGATCAGGCCAGCCGGCGCCTGCAGCTCGCGGCTGAGAAAGGCGGTAGCTGGGCGATCGCGTTCCGGCCACCTGCTGCCCGCAGCGAATCGTCGGCGGCGGCGCTGCGCATCGAACTGCGTTCCGATACGAACGGTACCCGGCTGTGCATTCTGAAAAGCCGCGGCGGTCACCCGGCTGTCTTGCGCAACCTCTTTTGAGCGATGCGGCGGGCACGCAAATCGCCTGTCGTCGTTCGGCAGCCGGCCCCGACCCCCGACTTTCGGGAGGGCGGATATTCTGATCAGCGGTCACTGCCTCTCGACGCATCGTCCACGCCAGCGCAGTCGGTCCAGGCTGCGATTTCCCGGCGGCTCTGGTTTTGCGTGTATTTGCCAGAGTTGCCGCTCGAGGCCTGCGGTCCCGCGAACGGCGCCCGGGTCGTCGTCGAGGAGCAGCAGGGCATGCATCGCGTGCTGCTCGCCGACCGCAAGGCACGAGCAGCCGGCATCATGCCCGGTCAGACGGCGAACGCGGCGCTTGCACTGTTGGCATCGCTCGATATTGCAGAGCGCAGCCGACTTGCCGAGCAGCAGACGCTCGAGCAGGTGGCTGCGTGGCTGGAAAGCTTCAGTTCGATGGTCTCCATTGCCGGCAGCGACGTGCTGCTGCTCGAAGTGGCGGGCAGCCTGCGTCTTTTCGGCGGCCTGAAGGCACTGCGTCGGCAGATTGCGACCGAACTCGGCGAGCAGGGCTTTGCTGCCTCGCTCGCAATCGCGCCGACGCCGCTGGCTGCTACCTGGCTCGCGCGGGGCAAACGGCGAGCCTGTGTTCGCGCGGCAGCAAATCTGAATTCGGCGCTGCGCACGCTACCGCTTTACTGTCTGGGTTGGCCGGATGCGACTGTCGAATCCCTAGGTAGTATGGGCGTCGAAAACGTCGGTGATTGCCTGCGTCTGCCGCGCGAAGGTTTTGCGCGACGCGTCGGACCGGAGCGGCTGATCGAACTCGATCGGGCGCTCGGCCGTCTGCCGGATCCGCGCTCGTCCTGGCGTGCACCCGAAACGTTTTGCGCCGATTTCGAAATGACCGAGGAGCAAAGCGAGCGTGAGTTGCTCCTTAAGATTTGCAGGGAACTGCTGCTCGAACTCGAACAATTCCTGTTGGCCAGGCAGCTCGGCACCCAGCATATTTGCTTCAGTTTTTTTCATCTTCGTGATCCCGCTACCCAGCTTACGTTGGGTTGCGCACGGGCCGAGCGTCGTGCCGCGCACTGGTTCGAGTTGCTGGAAATCCGTTTCGAGCGGCTGAGCCTGCCGGAGGGCGTGATTGCCGTGCGGCTGTATGGCGGTCACATGCAGGCCATGGATGTAGTGTCCGGTTATCTCGGGTTTCATCAAGAAAGCCGCACACGGCGTGTCGGGTATTCGATGCTGCAGCTTGCCGAGCGGTTGACCGCGCGCATCGGCCGCCAGTCCGTGCAGGGTGTCACAACCGTTGCTGAGCATCGGCCGCAGTACGCCTGGCGCACAGAGGACATACTGGGTGACGATGTGACGAACGGCCAGGTGCAGGTTCCTAACGCGCTGCGCCGGCCGTTATGGATGCTGCCGGAGCCCATGGCGCTGGCCGCCGAGCAGGGGTATCCGCTGCATCACGGACCGCTGACCCTGGTCGAAGGTCCGGAGCGCCTGGAGACGGGCTGGTGGGATGCCGGCGGCATCGCTCGCGACTATTACCTTGCCGTCAATCCTCAGGGTGTGCAGCTGTGGGTGTTTCGCGACCGCAAACGAGATGCCGGCTGGCATCTGCACGGCATCTTCGGGTGACCCCGGCAATTTACGTGATCGCATCGGGACATGAATCCTTCAGAGCCGGGTTACGCCGAACTGCATGCACTCAGCAACTTCACATTTCTCCGCGGCGCCTCGCATCCTGAGGAGCTGGTCGAGACTGCGGTAGCGCTCGGCTATGAAGCGCTTGCGATTACCGATGAGTGCACGCTGTCTGGCGTCGTGCGTGCGCATGTGGCGGCCAAAGAGCATGGCCTGAAAAAACTGGTCATTGGCTCGGAGCTGCGCCTGCAAAGCGGACGCAAGCTCGTCGTGCTCGTACAAAATCGCTGCGGCTATGCTGCGCTTTGCAAACTGATAACGAAAGCCCGGCGCGCGGCGGAAAAGGGCACATACACGCTGACGCGCACGACATTCGAAGATGACCTGCCAGGCTGCCTGGTCTTATGGGTTCCAGACGTTGCATATACGCTCGACGTCGAGGATCACTGGATTCGAGAGACCTTTCGTGACCGTCTGTGGGTTGCGGTCGAACTGCTCGCCGATGGCCATCAACGCGAACAGCTCGAAGCGCTGCGCAATGTAGGCCGGCGATTGAAACTGCCGCTCGTTGCGGCCGGCGACGTGCACATGCATAACCGCTATCGGCGCGTGCTGCAGGATACGCTCACTGCGATTCGCGAAGGCGTCACCCTGAGTCATGCGGGCTTTGCCCTGTATCCGAACGGCGAACGGCATCTGCGCTCGCTCGAGGTATTGCGGCACGTGTACCCGGACGAACTTCTCGAAGAAAGCGTGCGTATTGCGAGTATGTTGAATTTTTCGCTCGATGAAATTCGCTACGAATATCCCGACGAGATCGTGCCGGCCGGCGAGACGCCGGCAAGCTACCTACGCAAGCTGACGGAGCAGGGCATGCGCCGGCGCTGGCCCGATGGCGTCCCGAAGAAAGTCGTGGCGCTGGTTGAGCACGAGCTTCGGCTGATCGCCGAGCTGAACTACGAGCCGTATTTTCTGACCGTGTATGACATCGTGGCATTTGCACGTGCACAGAACATTCTCTGCCAGGGGCGGGGCTCGGCCGCGAATTCCGCGGTGTGTTTCTGTCTCGGCATCACCGAAGTCGATCCGGGACGCATGGCGACGCTCGTGGAGCGCTTTATCTCGAAGGAGCGCAACGAGCCGCCGGACATCGACGTCGACTTCGAGCACCAGCGTCGCGAGGAGGTGATTCAATACATA
>JBFHXQ010000066.1:0-10850 GCA_041598895.1 Woeseiaceae bacterium
GCGTGGCGAGGCCCCGCCGCGTCGCGGCGTGCACGAAGTCGGCGCCGTCGAAGGTTGCGGCAGCGCTGTCGAATCGGCGCCGAACGTCCGCGGCGTTCAGCTGTGCCATGTCTTCGTTCGAATGCATTCTTGTGGCAGACCGTTGGTCCGCAACCGTAGCATGCTTTCTGCACGTTCCTGCCGTAAATGCGACGCGCTGGGCGAGTTGCTGCGGCGGACACTCGGTATCGGGACTGGTGGCCGGATTCAGGTTCGTGTGGTCAATCGGGAAACTCGACGGGCGTGACGTCAGGCACTTGTCGGCTCGGCTCTTGCGTACGGCTATCGACACGCTGCTGCCGGTTCGCTGCGTCTTCTGCGGCGTGAGCTGTGTGGCCGGGGAGCGCCATGTGTGCGACAAGTGCCTGGACGACTTGCCCTGGAACGTTCGCTGCTGTGAACGTTGTGCGATGCCAGCGCCGCTCGACCTGCCCGCTGGCGTGTCCTGCGGCGCGTGTCAGGTGTCTCCGCCACCGTGGCGGTCCATACGCGCGCCGCTTATTTATGAATTTCCCGTCGATGCCGCGATCAGAGCGTTTAAATTCCGTCGCCGGCTGGCCTATGCACCGGCGTTTGCGTCGTTCATCGAGAGGGCGAGCAGGGAGACTCCGGACGATATCGACGCGCTGATACCCGTGCCGCTGCACCGCCTGCGACAGGCGCGGCGCGGATTCAACCAGGCTTACGAAATCGCCCGGCCCGTGGCAAAAAAACGCGGTCTCCCGATGCCGGCGAATGTCATTCGCCGTCGCCCCACGCGTTACCAGTCCGGGCTGGATGCCGCGGCGCGGCGCCGGAATCTCCGCGATGCATTCGTTGTTCGCGGTCCGCTTGCCTGCAGGCACCCGCTGATCGTCGACGACGTCGTTACGACCGGGGCAACCGCAGGTGCGTTGACGGCCGCCCTGCTCGCGGCCGGCGCATCGACCGTGAGCATACTGGCGCTGGCGCGGGCGGCGCCGCACGCAAGGAGCTTTGGCGCTCAGGACGGATTGAACGAATAGTGCAACAGGATGCCGACGAATACGGCGAGCCCGATGTAATGGTTGTGCAGGAACGCGGCGAAACACCCGGCGGGCCGGCGATGCCGGGCGAGGCGCTGGTGATAGATCATCAGACCGCCGGCGAAGGCCACCGACGCGTAGTACCAGATGCTCAGGCCGGCGCGCAGGCCTGCCATTATCAAGGCCAGCAACATGAGAACCTGCAGCCCGGCGATGATGAACAGGTCCATGTCGCCGAACAGGATTGCTGTCGATTTCACGCCAACCTTGAGGTCGTCTTCGCGATCGACCATGGCGTAGAACGTGTCATAAATGACTGCCCAGATCAGCGCGGTCACGAACAGCAGCCAGGCAAGCGTCGGCGTCTCCCCGGTCTGCGCGGCAAATGCCATCGGCACAGCCCAGCCGAATGCGGCGCCGAGCACGAACTGCGGAATCGATATGTAGCGTTTGATAAACGGGTAAACGATCGTCAAGCCGGCGGCGACGATGGCAAGCAGCTGCGCCGGCCGGTTCAGCATCGTCGCGAGCCCGACCGCAATGAGGCACAGCGCAACGAAAAGCACCAACGCCTCGGCCGTCAGTACGGCGCCGGAAGCAATGGGCCGCGATCGAGTGCGCTCGACGTACGGGTCGATCCGGCGATCGACGATGTCGTTCAACACGCAGCCCGCGGACCGCATCACGAACACGCCCGTCACGAAGATGACGAACAGCCCGGCATCGGGATGCCCGTCACCGGCAAGCCAGAGTGCCCACAACGTCGGCCACAGCAAGAGCCAGATGCCGACGGGTTTGTCGATACGCATCAGCCTGCCGTAATTCCGGAGCTGACTGACGACACCGGGTGCGAACAGATTGGATACGAGTGGTTTCATCTGGAAGGCTGGATACCGATAACGGGCAGGCCGTCACGACGCCCGCGCACGCGTAAACTAACAGAAGCGGCGCCGATTTTTCACGGCCGCCGTCCCGTCATACGTTTCCGTACCGATTGGCATCGCCTAGCCAGCGGCGCACGAGCCTGGCAGCGGTCTCGGACGCTTCCAGACGAAGCAGTTCGGCCACTTTCTGCACCTTCGGCATCAGGTCGGCGTCGCGGACGAGATTCGCGACACGATAGTCGGGCAGACCTGTTTGCCGCGTACCGAGCAGCTCGCCCGGACCGCGTAATTCCAGGTCCCGCTCCGCAACGAGGAAACCGTCGTTGGTGTCGCGGAGTACTGCAAGGCGGCTCTTCGCAAGGCGGCCCAGAGGCGCTTTGTACAGCAGCACGCAGTGACTCTGCTCACTGCCGCGACCGACCCGGCCCCGCAGCTGATGCAGCTGAGACAAACCCTCTCTGCGTTTTCGATAATCATCAGCGACGCGTTCGGCACGTCGACACCGACCTCGATGACCGTCGTTGCCACCAAGAGCTGGATAATGCCTTTCTTGAATGCCTGCATGCCGCGTTCCTTGTCCGCAGGCCGCATGCGACCGTGCACGAGACCGACGCGCACATCCGGGAGGGCTTCGGTCAGCAACGCGTAGTTAGTTTCCGCAGCCTGGAAGTCGAGGACGTCCGAATCCTCGATCAGCGGACATACCCAGTATGCCTGCTGTCCGGCAGCGCAAGCGGAGCGCACCCGGTCGATGACCTCATCGCGGCGGGATTCCGGAACCGCGACGGTCGTCACCGGCTTACGCCCCGGCGGCAGTTCGTCGATGATCGACGTGTCCAGATCCGCGTAGGCGGCCATGGCAAGCGTGCGGGGTATCGGCGTTGCCGTCATCACGAGCTGATGCGGATAGCCCTTGTCGCTGACGCCTTTGTCACGCAGCGCCATGCGCTGGTGGACGCCGAACCGATGCTGCTCGTCGATGACGACCAGAGCAAGTCGGTCGAATTCGACGCCTTCCTGAAACAGCGCATGCGTGCCGACGACGAGACGTGCGCGACCATCGCCAATGGCTAGAAGGGCATCGCGACGCGCCGACCCGCGCAGACTCCCGGCCAGCCATGCGGGCTCGATTCCGATGGGCGCGAACCAGTTGGAGAAACTTCGCCAGTGCTGTTCTGCGAGCAATTCGGTCGGTGCCATGATCGCGGCCTGCACGCCTGCGGACATTGCCTGCAGGCACGCGATGGCGGCGACCACGGTCTTGCCGGAGCCGACGTCGCCCTGAATCAGGCGCAGCATTGGTCGGGGTGACGCGAGGTCCGCGCGGATTTCCTGAACGACGCGCTGCTGCGCGCCGGTGAGTTCGAAGGGTAAATCCGCGATGAACCTGTCGACGTCGTCCGATCCCTGGTCGAGCGCAATTGCGCGTTCCGTTTGTGCGAGCAGGCGCAGTCTGCGCAGGCTCAGGAAATGCGCGAGCAGCTCTTCGAAAGCGAGCCTGCGCTGCGCCGGGTGACGGCCGGCATCGAGAAGGCTGACGTCCGCATCCGGCGGGGGTCGATGCAGGTAGGCAATCGCCTCCGCGAGCGGGGGCAGCTCGAGTTCCGTGCAAATCGACGCGGGCAACAGCTCCGCCGGCGCCGTCCGGCGCATGCGCCGGAGTGCCTGGTCGGTCAAATTGCGCAGCCGGCCCTGCTGTATACCTTCGGTCGTCGGATATATGGGCGTCAGCGTGTCGTTGATTGCCGCGTCCTGATCGTTACGCAGCAGGCGGTATTCCGGATGAATCATCTCGAATCCGGCAGGACCCTTGCGCACGTCGCCGAAGCAGGTAACGCGCACGCCCGGCTGAAACTGCGCGACCTGCGCGCGGGAAAAATGAAAGAATCGGAGCGTCAGCTGGCCGCTGCCGTCGCTGAGGCGGACGAGAAGATTGCGTCGTCCGCGATAAACGGTTTCGGCAAGCAATACCTCACCGGTTACGAGACATCGATTCCCCGCGACGAGGGCTCCCAGCCGGACCAGCTGAGTCCGGTCCTCGTAGCGATTGGGCAACAGGAACAGCAGATCCTCTATCCGGCGGACGCCGAGTCGCTCGAGCTTGCTCGCGAGCGCGGGACCGACGCCGGAGAGCGCGGTCAGGTCGGATAACGAATTCGGACGGGCCGAGTCCTCTGCACCTGCCTTGGAACCTATTTCGATTTCTCCTGGCCGCATTTTTTGTGCACGGCCCCGTATTCGAGGTTGTAGGAGCATCCTCCGTCAGTGCGCATTCTGCTCGCTCGTCGCAAACAATGCCGGGCGCGCCGGCTAATTCAAAGACAGGATCGCATCGGCCTCCACGTCGGCGCCTTTCGGGAGGGACGCAACGCCGACCGCGGCGCGAGCCGGATACGGTTTCGTGAAGAAATCTTCCATGACGGCGTTCACGGTCGCGAAATTATCGAGATCCGTCAGAAAAATCGTGAGCTTCACGATGTCATCGAGCGAGCCGCCAGCGGCTTCGGCCACGGAACGAAGATTGTCGAAGACCTGCCTTGCGCGTGCCTCGAAAGTGTTCCCGATGATTTCCATCGATTCGGGATGCAGAGGAATTTGTCCGGACAGAAAAACCAGATCGCCAACGCGGACGGCCTGCGAGTAGGTGCCAATCGCAGCCGGGGCACCGGCACTCGAGATTGCCTGCTTCTTCATCTTCTTCTCCTGGCGGGGCAGTGCCCTCGCGTGGGTCGCGAATCAGGCGCAGTCACGCGTGACTCGAATGACGTCCGGCATCTTGCGCACATTTCGCATGATGCCTGCGAGGTGACTGCGATTCTTGACCGACAGCAGGAACGACAGCATCGAGCAGTCTTCGTGGCGCCCGAGTACCGACACCTGTTCGATGTTCGATTTGCAGTCGGCAATGGTTCCGGCGATTTCCGCGAGCACGCCGGTTCGGTTGATTGTGTCGACCTGTATCTGGCTGGAAAAGTCCTGATCGATGTTTTTTTCCCAGCTGACCGTAATCCACTTTTCGGGCTGCTTGCGGAAGTTCATCAGATTGCCGCACTTGTTGCGGTGAATCACGAGACCGCGCCCGGAACTCAGGTAGCCCATCACGTCATCGCCGGGAATCGGGTGGCAGCACTTGCCGTAGCTCACGACCATGCCCTCGGTGCCCGAAATCACGAGATTCGGTGTCTGCGGCTGATCCTGACCCTCCTCGCCGATACCGAGAAGGAAACGTGCGGTCAAAGGGGCGAGCCGCTCGCCGAGGCCGAGTTGTTCGAACAGCGCAGTGCTGTCGTCCAGGCCGAATTCGGCAAGTGCGCCGTGCATGCGCGTTTTGCCGACTTTGCGTAACGACGAGCCGAGGTCCTTGAGCGAGCGATCAAGCAGCCGCTTGCCCAGATCGATCGCCTCGCTCGAGCGCATCTTTTTCATGTGATTGCGAATCGCCGAGCGCGCCTTGGCAGTACGTACGAAAGACAGCCAGTTCGGATTCGGCGTGGAACCGCGACTCGTAACCACTTCGACGGTCTGACCGTTCTCGAGCCGGGTTCTCAGCGGCACGAGCACCCGGTCGACTTTGGCGGCGACGCAGCGATTGCCGACATCGGTATGCACCGCATACGCGAAGTCGACCGCAGTTGCGCCTTTGGGCAACGGCATGATGTCCCCCTTCGGGGTGAACACGTAGATCTTGTCCGGGAACAGGTCTACTTTGACGCTTTCGAGAAACTCCTCGGATGTTCCCGAGCGCTGCAGTTCAGCAAGGCTCGTGAGCCATTCCCGCGCCCGGCGCTGGGGAGATGCGTCTGTCTTGTCGTCGGCCTTGTACTGCCAGTGGGAGGCGACGCCGGTTTCCGCAACGCGATCCATCTGCTGGGTGCGTATCTGAACCTCCAGCGGCAGGCCCTTCGGCCCGAACAGGGTCGTGTGCAGGGATTGGTAGCCGTTTTGCCGGGGTATCGCGATGTAATCCTTGAAACGCCCCGGCATCGGCTTGTAGAGGCCGTGCACCAGGCCGAGCGTCTGGTAGCAGGCGTTGACGTCGTCGACGATGATCCGAAAGCCGTAAACATCCGCAACGTCGCTTAGCATGCGATTTTTTTCCTGCATTTTCCTGTAAATGCTGTACAGGTGCTTTTCGCGACCGACCACTTCCGCGTTGATGCCCTCACTTTTTAGCGCCTTGCTGAATTCGTCGGAAATGCGCCGCACGATCTGCTTGTGGCTGCCTTTCGTCTTGCTCAGCGAATTCGCAATCACCCGGTAGCGAAACGGGTACATGTGCCTGAAGCTGAGATCCTCCAGCTCGACCTTCATGCGATGGATACCGAGGCGGTTCGCAATGGGTGCGTAGATGTCGAGCGTTTCCCGGGCGATGTACTTGCGCTTCTCGACAGACATCGCATCGAGAGTGCGCATGTTGTGCAGCCGATCGGAGAGCTTGACGAGTATGACTCGTATATCCTCGATCATCGCGAGCATCATTTTGCGGAAGCTTTCGGCCTGGGCTTCGGCGCGGCTGCGAAACTGGATCTGATCCAGCTTGCTGACGCCATCGACAAGAAGGGCTATTTCCTCGCCGAATTTCTCCTCGACGTCGGTAATGGAAACGGACGTATCCTCGACGACGTCGTGCAGAATTGCGGCGATGATTGCCTGCGAGTCGAGATGTATATCGGCAAGAATCTGCGCGACGGCCACGGGGTGGGAGATGTAGGGTTCCCCGGATTTGCGTTTCTGCCCCTCGTGTGCGGCGGCGCCATATTCGTACGCTTCGATAATCTGCTCGATTTGCGGGCCGGGCAGGTAGCCCTCCAGCGTCCGGACCAGGTGGCGCAGGCCATAGTCCCGGCGCGATGCGCCGGGCAAACGGGACAGAAATGACGCCGCATAATCCATGTCTTGATCATACCCGCGTCCCTGCGAATCTGTCCTGAAATGGGCTGCAGTAAGGGGATAAAGAGAAGCAGCCAGCCCTGAATCCACGGTCGCTGTCGGGCCGAAACCTGGTGCATCGGGGGCGGTCCGCGATCGATTTCGCGGCGTTGCGTCTGCGCCCCGGCGGCGGGCACGTTCGCCACTTCGCCCTTTCAGGGCGAAGCGGAATGCGTCGCTCTGCTGGCCGGATGTGCGAGGGGCGGCGGGCGGGCAGATTCGGGGCGCGCGTCAGTCGCCGATTGAAATGCCCCGCATCGGCAGGAATTCGTCGCTCACTTCCGGCTGCATGAACTCGTCGGTCGACGGTTGTTCGATTTCGTCCAGGATTGCGGGCGTTACGTGACCCTCCGCAATTTCACGCAGCGCAATGACCGTGGGCTTGTCGTTTTCGAGCTCGACCAGCGGCTCGGCACCGTGGGCGACGCGGCGCGCGCGCTTGGCAGCAACGAGCACCATTTCGAAAATGTTGTCGATATTTTCGAGGCAGTCTTCAACCGTAATTCTGGCCATTCCGGGAATTCCTAATTTCTGCTATACGGACACAAGACTCACCAGTCTACTGTAGAAACAGGAGCTGAATCCAGAGATCCGACACCGGATTCGCCATCGAGGCCCTCGCTCAGGCAATGATGCCCGCGATCGCACGGCGGAGAGCGACGTTACTCGTTGCCAGTCCGGGAGCATCCCCGGCGAAAACCGACTCGAGGTCCGCGACTGCCCGGGGCAGATCGTCGTTGATGATGACGTAATCGAATTCGTCCCAGTGCGCCATGTCCGATAGCGCGTCGCGCAGCCGCCGCGCAATGACGCGATCGCTATCGGTCTGCCTGTCGCGCAGCCGATGCTCGAGTTCTTCGAGGGAGGGCGGCAGGATGAATATCGTCGTCGCCTCGGGCATCGTCTGTCTCACCTGGCGAGCACCCTGCCAGTCGATTTCGAGGATGACGTCGTGCCCCGCGGCGAGCAGCTTATCGACCTGCGAGCGGCTGGTGCCGTATTGGTTATCAAACACTTCCGCTGATTCCAGCAGTTCGCCGGATTCATTCAGGCGTTCAAACGTTTCGGTGTCGACAAACAGATAGTCGACACCTTCCTTCTCGTTGCGGCGTTTCGTTCGCGTCGTATAGGAAATCGAGAAACGGAGCTCCGGATTTCGTTCGACAAGAGCCTTTACGAGCGTGGTTTTGCCGGCGCCCGACGGCGCGGCGATCACGAATAATCGCGCCGGATTTCCGTTCTTTGCTGCGTTCATTCGATGTTCTGAATCTGTTCGCGCATTTGCTCGACGATGACTTTGAGCTCGACGGCCGCCCGTGTCGACTCGGTATCGGCAGACTTCGAGGCCAGGGTGTTCGCTTCCCGGTTGAGTTCCTGCATGAGAAAGTCCAGGCGCCTGCCCACGGGTTCGGAGGCCGAGAGTACCGTGCGGATTTCCGCGAGGTGACTATCGAGGCGGTCGAGTTCCTCATCGACGTCGAGTTTCTGCGCAATCAGTGCCAGCTCGACCTCAAGGCGGGCCGGATCGGCCTGCACGTCGAGGTTTTCGATCCGCTCCTTTTGCCGGGCGTGTGCCGCAGCGAGAACCTCGGGCATGCGTCTGCGGACCAGGCCCGAGATCCGGGCGATATCGTCACAGCGGGTCAGCAGCAATTCACCGATACGCTCGCCCTCACTTGCGCGCATGGCCTTGACCGCGTCCAGGGCCACACCGAGCAGAGTACTCGCCTCGGCGTACACGGGTTCTGTGTCGAATTCGGGTTCCTCGACGACACCCGGCCAGCGCAGCACATCGATCGGGTCGACGGGACGCACGTCGGGGAGCAGCGCAGCAAGCTCGGCCGCGCGCTTGCCGATCAGCTTCGCCAGATCCCGATTCAGGCGCAGCTCCGACTGCTGATCGAACGCGCGTCGAAAATTCAGTGAACATTCGATCTTGCCCCGGCTGAGCGCGTTGCTGACCTGCTGGCGCAAGGCATGCTCTTTGGGGCGCAGCTCTTCCGGAAGGCGAAAACCGACGTCCAGGTAGCGATGATTGACGGCACGCAATTCCCACGTCAGGGTTCCGAACGGGAACTCCGCCGACTGTCGTGCAAAGCCGGTCATGCTGTATAACATCAGGAACGGTCTCCGATTTGTGCCGTATGTATCACGTTTTTTTGGAATCCGGCAGTGCATAGTGCAGCCGGGAGCATCAGGACAGTTTACTTGAACGGATCTCAAAATCCCGTTCGGGCGCACACGAATCCTGCTGAAAGATTCCTGCGCTGCGCGCGTCGGTGGCTAAGGAAAGGGATTGACCTGACAAGGCCGGGCACGATCGGAATGCCCGCTCGCCCGGCGCGGTAAATCGTGTACTCCAGGAATCAGACCGCACGCAAGGCATTCGGATGTTAGTCGAATACGCGAAAGTCTCGGCCGTCGGCGACCGCCAGGACAACCAGGATCGGGCAGCGGTCATCGCCGCAGACGAGGCGGCCATGCTGATCGTTTTTGACGGCATGGGCGGGCATTCGGACGGCGCGCAGGCCGCCGAAACCGGTCTTCAGACCGTGCAGGACATGTTCATGTCGGCGCCGCTGCCGATCTTCGATCCTCAGGGCTTTTTGTACACGGCGCTGTCTCGCGCCCACGACAACGTGGTTGACCTCGGTCGCGGCGTGGCCGTCGACTTCCGGCCCCGGGCGACCTGCGCGGTCTGCCTGGTACAGGAGAGCGGCGCGTTTTGGGGACACGTCGGGGACAGCCGCATCTACCAGGTGCGCAATGGCTGCGTGATCGAGCGGTCGCGCGACCACAGTCACGTCGAAGTGCTGATACAGGAAGGTGCCATCACGGAGGAGGAGGCCGCCGATCATCCGATGCGCAACTTTGTCGAGTGTTGTATCGGAGGAGATGCGCCGGTTCCGGATATGAGCATTACAAACAAACGCCGCCTGAAGCCCGGTGACGTGCTGCTTGCCTGTTCCGACGGCCTGTGGTCCGGACTTGCCGATGCCGACATGGCGAAGATAGGCGCTCCGGGCGACAACAATCTGGTGGAAAACCTGAAACAGCTGAGCATGCTGGCGTTGAACACGAATTCGCCGTACAGCGACAATACGACGGGCGTTGCGCTGCGCTGGCACGGCGCCTGAAGGAGACATCGATGCGCCCGAGTGGTCGCGATACCGACGAGATGCGAGCCGTGCGCTTTGCGACGGATTTCACGCGTCACGCGGAGGGCAGCGTTCTTGCCGAGTTCGGAGATACGCGTGTGCTGTGCACGGCCAGTATCGAGACCAAAGTCCCGCACTGGTTACGCGGCGGCGGCAAGGGCTGGGTTACGGCCGAATACGGCATGCTGCCCAGAAGCACGAACACGCGCATGCCCCGAGAGGCGGCGCGTGGCAAACAGGGAGGGCGAACCCTCGAAATTCAGCGCCTGATCGGCCGTTCGCTGCGTGCCGTGACGAATCTCGCCGCGTTGGGAGAGAATTCCGTAACGCTCGATTGCGACGTGATTCAGGCTGATGGCGGCACGCGTACGGCCTCGATTAGCGGCGCCTACGTGGCGCTCGCGCTGGCGCTCGACCGGTTGGCGAAAAAAGGCGCAATACCGGAGAACCCGTTGCATGGGCAGGTTGCGGCCGTATCGGTCGGCATCTATCGTGGCGTGCCGATACTCGATCTCGACTATTCCGAGGATTCCGAAGCCGAAACCGACATGAACATCGTCATGAACGAGGCCGGTCGATTCATCGAGGTGCAGGGAACCGCCGAAGGGCACGCGTTCTCCGATGATGAATTTCGATCGATGCTCGATCTGGCACACAAAGGAATCGAACAGATCATTGCCGCACAGAATGCTGCCCTCGCGAACGCACTCGATCGATGACGCAGCAGTTGCCGAAGGCGCGGTCGCCGGACAGCAAGCCGTGACGCGCCCGGGCCAGATCGTATTGGCGAGCGGCAATCCGGGCAAGCTCGCGGAAATCGGCGAGCTCCTCGCGCC
>JBFHXQ010000067.1:0-10839 GCA_041598895.1 Woeseiaceae bacterium
GAAAATGAAGAAGACCGCCGAAGATTATCTCGGCGAACCCGTCACGGAAGCGGTGGTCACCGTGCCTGCGTATTTCAATGACTCGCAGCGCCAGGCCACGAAGGACGCCGGCAAGATTGCAGGCCTCGAGGTAAAGCGCATCATCAACGAGCCGACGGCGGCCGCGCTGGCATACGGAATGGACAAGAAGCGCGGCGACAAGAAGATCGCCGTATTCGATTTGGGCGGCGGAACGTTCGATATTTCGATTATCGAAATTGCCGAAGTTGATGGTGAGCACCAGTTCGAAGTGCTGTCGACCAATGGCGACACTTTCCTCGGCGGCGAGGATTTCGATATGCGGGTCATCGAGTATCTCGCATCCGAATTCGAGCGCGAGAGCGGCGTAGATATTCGCAAGGACCCCCTGGCCATGCAGCGCCTCAAAGAGGCAGCCGAGAAAGCCAAGATCGAACTGTCGTCGCAGCAGCAGACCGAGGTCAATCTGCCGTACATCACGGCGGACGCCAGCGGTCCGAAACACATGAACATCAAACTGACGCGAGCAAAATTGGAGTCGCTGGTCGACAATCTGATCGAGCGCACGATCGGGCCCTGCAAAACCGCGCTGAATGACGCAGGCCTGAAGGTCAACGAAATAGACGATGTGATTCTCGTTGGCGGTCAGACCCGCATGCCGAAGGTACAGGAAGAGGTGCAGAGCTTTTTCGGTCGCGAGCCCCGCAAGGATGTCAATCCCGATGAGGCCGTGGCACTCGGCGCTGCCTTGCAGGGCGGCGTGCTGGCCGGCGATGTCAAGGACGTGCTGCTTCTCGATGTGACCCCGCTGTCGCTGGGTATCGAGACGCTCGGCGGTGTCATGACCAAGCTGATCGAGAAAAATACGACGATCCCTGCTAACGCGCATCAGGTGTTCTCGACCGCGGATGACAATCAGACTGCCGTGACCATTCACGTGCTGCAGGGCGAACGCGAACGCGCCGTCGACAACAAGTCGCTCGGCCGCTTCGATCTGGCCGATATCCCGCCGGCACCACGGGGTATGCCACAGATCGAGGTTACCTTCGATATCGATGCCAACGGCATACTGAATGTGTCGGCTAAGGATAAGGCAACGGGCAAGAGTCAGAACATCGTAATCAAGGCTTCGAGCGGTTTGTCGGAGGACGAGATCGACCGAATGGTGGGCGATGCTGAGAGCCATGCAGAGGAAGATCGCAAGTTCCGAGAGCTTGTCGATGCGCGTAATCAGGCGGACAGCCTCATTCACGCGGCCGAGAAAACGCTGAACGAACTCGGCGAGAAAGCCAGCAGCGAAGAGCGGCTCAAGGTCGAGACGGCGATATCCGATCTCAAATCAGCCCTGGAAAAGGATGACAAAGACAACATCGTCGCAAAGACTTCGGCACTGGCCGAGGCGTCGGGTGGACTTGCCCAGAAGCTGTACGAGCAGCAGGCAGCCGATGCCTCTGCGGCGGACGAAGGCGAAGCCCCGTCCGGCGATTCGTCGGCTGATGACGTCGTGGATGCCGAGTTCGAGGAAGTCGACGACAACGAATCGAAATCGGCGTAGGACTTCGCGACTTGTGACACAGGACAGGGCGCCGCTTGCGGCGCCCGTACTATAAAGCGGCATGGCGAAACGCGACTACTACGAGGTACTTGGGGTCTCACGGACGGCGTCCGCCGACGAGATGAAGCGTTCGTATCGCCGCCTCGCCATGAAATTTCACCCGGACCGAAATCCGGACGACGAGTCGGCGGCCACGAAGTTCAAAGAAGCGAAAGAGGCCTACGAGGTCTTAAGCGATTCGGACAAGCGGGCGACCTACGATCGCTTCGGGCACGAGGGCCTGCAGACCGGACCGGGTGGACCAGGCGGATTCACGGCGGAAGGTTTCAGCGATATTTTCGGCGACGTGTTCGGGGATATTTTCGGCGCGCGGGGTTCGCGGCGCGCCAGCCAGGTGTTCCGGGGCGCTGACCTCGGCTACGAGCTTAAACTCGATCTCGAAAAAGCGGTCAACGGGGATACGGTTACGATCGACGTTCCGACCCGCGTGAGCTGTGATACCTGTGCCGGCAGCGGCGCCAAAAAAGGGTCCGAGCCTGCGAAATGCTCGACCTGCAACGGCGCGGGGCAGGTTCGCATGCAGCAGGGCTTTTTCTCGATTCAGCAAACCTGTCCCGCGTGCAAGGGTGCCGGCACCGTGATTGTCGATCCTTGCACGGATTGCCATGGTCGCGGCCGGGTGCAGAAAACGCGAACCCTATCAGTCAAAGTCCCCGCCGGGGTTGACGACGGCGATCGTATTCGACTGTCAGGTGAGGGCGAAGCCGGCCGCAACGGCGGTCCGCCGGGAGACCTGTACGTCGAGATTCGGGTAAAGCCGCACAAACTTTTTAATCGGGACGGCGCTGATTTGTATTGCGAGGTACCGGTGAGTTTTGCGGCGGCAACCCTGGGTGGTGAAGTCGAGTTGCCCACACTGGACGGGCACGTGTCGCTCAAGATTCCTGCTGGTACTCAATCCGGCAAGGTTTTTCGACTGCGGGCCAAGGGTGTTACAACCGTCCGGGACCCCCGGGTCGGCGATTTGTTCGCGAAAGTGGCCGTCGAGACCCCCGTCAACCTGACATCGGAGCAGCGCGACCTGCTGCGTCGCTTCGACGAGTCAATCTCGTCAGGTGGCGAAAAGCACAGTCCACGGGCTGGCGGGTGGCTTGACACCGTGAAGCGTTTTTTCGAACGTATCAGCCACTAACAGGGCGCAGGGCCTCTGCTCCGCGCCGCGGAGAAAACGGCTTTGAGCAAGGAACCGATTAAATTGGGTCTCGCAGGCGCCGGCCGAATGGGGCAGGCGATCATTGCTGCGGCCGGCCCGCGTGCGGACATGCGCATTGCAGCCGTCTGGTTGCGCGACCCGTCCAGAAAAGCGGATCTTGGGCTCGAGCCTGACGTGGACATCGTGACCGACATCGGGCACATCGCCGAGGCCGCAGACGTCATTATCGATTTCAGCCTGCCTGCGGGGACCTCCGAAGTGCTGGATGTGGTCAGAGCGACAGGCCGCCCGCTCGTATGCGGCGTCAGCGGCCTCGGCGCGGCCGAGCTGGCGAGTCTGGACACGGCGTCGACATGCGCAGCAATTGTGTACGATCGCAACATGAGCTTGGGCATCGCCGTGTTGCAGGCCGCTGCCCGGCAGGCCGCGGCATCGCTGGGCCCTGATTTCGAAATAGAGATTCACGAGACCCACCACGCGCACAAGGTCGATGCCCCCTCCGGCACGGCGCTGAAGCTCGGTGAAGCCGTGGCCGAAGCACGCGGGCAGGCATTCGAGGACGTCAGCTGGTATGCACCGACCGCCGGCACGCGCCCGCGGCAGCGGGGCGATATTGCATTCAAGGTGGAGAGGCGCGGCGAGGTGCCGGGTGAGCATACGGTGGAATTCGTGTCGCCCGCCGAGCGGCTCAAACTGCATCACAGCGTTACCACCCGGCAGGTATTCGCTGACGGTGCGCTGCGTGCTGCCGCGTGGATAGTGCTGCAGCCCCCGGGCCGTTACGACATGCGGGACGTCCTGTTCGGCACGACGTGACCGTCGGCGAAGCTCAGCCGGTCAGTGCCGGCGCGGCTCTTTGCATGGGTAGCGGCAGGAGATCGCGGCTGTTTCGCTATGGCGCGTCTCGGCGCGCTCCAGTAAACTACGCCGGATCGCTGGGCGGTTGGTGATAGCGCAAGCGGGAGGTCTCGTCCTTCCGCTTTTCTGCATCTGCAACAGCCAGATGACCGGCGTCAATGGTTTTTACGGCGCCGCGCTGACCTGATGGCGGTCTTGGATGGGGATTTGATCGAGGATCGCTTTTGGCAACACCTGCTATTCTCGCGCTTCAGGATGGAACGGTCTTCCACGGTACGTCCGTCGGCGCCGATGGAAAAACGATCGGTGAAGTCGTATTCAACACCGCGATGACCGGCTATCAGGAGATTCTGACGGATCCCTCGTACTGTCGACAAATCGTTACGCTGACCTATCCCCACATCGGCAATACCGGCACGAATAGCGACGACATGGAGTCCAATCGCGTGCACGCGGCGGGCCTCGTTCTTCGCGACAGCTCGATAGTCAACAGTAACTGGCGCTCCGAACGGACGTTTGGGGAATTCCTGCGACGCGCGAACCTGGTTGCTATCGCGGACATCGACACGCGCAAGCTCACCCGATTGATACGCGAGCAGGGAGCGCAATCCGGGTGCATCATGACGGGCGAGGCAAACGACGAAACGGCCGTCGAACATGCGCGCAAGTTCCCCGGCATCGCCGGCATGGACCTCGCGAAATTGGTCAGCACCGAAAGCAAGTATCAATGGTGCTACGGCACGACCTTCGGCCGCCCGCCCAGAATTCTGAGCCGGCGTATCGCCCCATACCACGTCGTCGCCTACGATTTCGGCATCAAGCGCAACATTCTGCGACTGCTCTCGGACCTCGACTGCCGCATGACCGTTGTTCCTGCGACGACAACGGCCGCCGATGCGCTTGCACTGGATCCGGATGGAATTTTTCTGTCCAACGGACCCGGAGATCCCGAGCCCTGCGACTATGCGATCGAAGCGACCCGTGAGTTTCTCCGCATCGGCATTCCCGTCTTCGGCATATGTCTGGGTCACCAGATCCTCGGCCTCGCTACGGGCGCGAAAACCGTCAAAATGAAGTTTGGCCACCATGGCGCGAACCATCCGGTGCAGGATCTCGATACCGGACAGGTCCTCATTACGAGCCAGAATCATGGTTTTGCGGTGGACGAGGCGACGCTGCCGGACAACGCGCGACCCACGCATCGGTCTCTTTTCGACGATACGCTGCAGGGAATCGAACTGACCGACTCTGCGGCGTTCAGCTTCCAGGGTCACCCGGAGGCCAGTCCCGGCCCACACGATCTCAACGGGCTTTTCGAGCGCTTCATTACAGCCATGGATGACGCGAAGCGCAGCACCAAGCGCAAGATTCTTTCGTCATGATGTTTTTTTTCAGTAACTTATTGGATTTTTCAAGAATTTACTTTATTAGTGCGAGCGATGACGAAGCGGACTGACATCGACAGCGTGCTGATCATCTGTGCCGGTCCAATCGTCATTGGCCAGGCCTGCGAGTTCGACTATTCCGGAGCGCAGGCCTGCAAGGCGCTGCAGGAGGAGGGCTATCGCGTCGTACTGGTCAACTCCAATCCTGCCACGATCATGACCGACCCGGAAACGGCAGACGCCGTATACATAGAGCCGGTGCAATGGCGTGCGGTTGCACGCATCATCGAGCAGGAACGGCCGGACGCCATTCTGCCGACGATGGGTGGGCAGACAGGATTGAACTGCGCGCTCGACCTGGCGCGTGAAGGAGTGCTCGACGAATACGACGTCGAGATGATCGCCGCGTCGCGGGAAGCCATCGACATGGCCGAAGATCGTGAGCTGTTCCGCCAGGCCATGACCGAGATTGGACTCGATGTTCCCCGTGCGTTCATTGCGCATTCCCTGAGCGAAGCCGTGGACCGCCAGGTCGAGATCGGATTTCCGACGATCGTGAGGCCCTCGTTTACGCTCGGTGGTACCGGCGGCGGGGTCGCCTACAATCGCGAGGAATTCGAGCGTATCGTCTCGCACGGCCTGGAAATGTCGCCGACCACTGAAGTACTTCTCGAAGAATCCGTGATTGGCTGGAAAGAATTCGAGATGGAGGTCGTCCGGGATCGTAATGACAACTGCATTATCGTGTGCTCGATCGAGAATTTTGACCCCATGGGTGTACACACGGGGGACTCGATTACCGTGGCGCCGGCACAGACCCTGACGGACAAGGAATACCAACGCCTGCGCGACGCATCGATCGAGGTATTGCGCAAGATCGGTGTCGATACTGGCGGCTCGAACGTACAGTTTGCGGTGAATCCGAACGATGGACGGGTGCTGATCATCGAGATGAATCCCCGCGTGTCGCGATCGTCCGCCCTTGCATCGAAGGCAACGGGGTTTCCGATTGCCAAAGTTGCGGCCAAGCTCGCGGTCGGCTACACGCTCGACGAGCTAAAAAACGAGATTACCGGTGGTGCCACACCGGCCTCTTTCGAACCCACGATTGACTACGTCGTGACGAAAATTCCCCGCTTCACGTTCGAAAAGTTTCCGGGCGCAAACGACCGCCTCACGACACAGATGAAGTCGGTCGGCGAAGTTATGGCGATCGGCCGCACGTTTCAGGAGTCGCTGCAGAAAGCGTTACGCGGTCTGGAAACGGGCGTGACCGGGCTCAATGAGATCATCAAGCCGGTCTCGACGGATGCCGAGCGTGACCGGCTGCGCCAGGAGCTCAGAATTCCGGGTGCGGAGCGCATCCGCTACCTCGCCGATGCGCTGCGAAACGGGTTCTCATTCGCCGACGTAGCGCGGGTTTCGGGCATCGACCCGTGGTTTGTCGCACAGATTGCGGATCTGCTGAACGCGGAAACGGCGACGCGCAAAGCCGGAATGGGCCGCCTGAACAAAGGCATGATGCGGATGCTGAAGCGCAAAGGTTTTTCGGACGCCCGCATAGCCGAGCTGCTGAAGAGCGACGAAGCGACGATCCGCCAGCGCCGTCTCGAGCTCGGCGTACGTCCGGTGTTCAAGCGGGTCGACACCTGCGCGGCCGAGTTCGCAACGACCACAGCGTACATGTACTCCACCTATGAGGAAGAATGCGAAGCGGACCCGGGCGATCGGCGCAAGATCATGATCCTGGGCGGCGGCCCCAATCGCATCGGTCAGGGAATCGAGTTCGACTATTGCTGTGTGCACGCGGCGCTCGCGCTGCGTGAAGCGGGATTCGAGACGATCATGGTGAACTGCAATCCCGAAACGGTCTCGACCGATTACGATACGTCCGATCGTTTGTACTTCGAATCGCTGACCTTCGAAGACGTTATGGAAATCATCGACAAAGAGCAGCCCGAGGGTGTGATCGTTCAATACGGGGGGCAAACACCACTCAAGCTTGCGCGAGCGCTCGAGGCAGCCGGTGCACCGATCATTGGCACGTCACCCGACTCGATCGACCTTGCCGAAGACCGTGAGCGATTTCAGAAACTCGTCGACAAGCTGGACCTCAAGCAGCCGCCGAACTGCACGGCACGCAGCAAGCAAGATGCCCTCGAGATGGCTGCTGGCGTCGGCTATCCGCTGGTCGTCCGGCCGTCGTATGTGCTCGGCGGGCGAGCAATGGAAATCGTGCACAGCGATGAAGACCTCGCGGCGTACATGGACGCGGCGATTGATGTCTCTAACGACAGTCCGGTGCTACTGGATCGATTTCTCGATGTCGCCACAGAGGTCGATGTCGACTGCGTCAGTGACGGCGACAACGTTCTGATCGGCGGCATCATGGAACATATCGAGCAGGCCGGCGTACACTCCGGTGATTCCGGATGTTCGCTGCCACCGTTCAGTCTGAGTCCGGCCGTTCAGGAGGAACTCGTTGACCAGGTCGTCAGGTTGGCGAAGGGTCTAAACGTCGTTGGCATCATGAATACTCAATTCGCGATTCAAAACGACGTCGTGTATTTGCTCGAAGTGAATCCGCGCGCGTCACGAACGATTCCGTTCGTGTCGAAAGCGATCGGTATTCCACTTGCAAAAATTGCGGCGAAAGTTATGGTGGGCGAGAGCCTCGAAAGCCAGGGATTCGTCGCATTGCGTACGCCCGAGTACTTTTCCGTCAAGGAATCGGTGTTCCCATTTATCAAGTTTCCTGGAGCCGATCCGATACTGGGCCCGGAAATGAAGTCGACCGGCGAGGTGATGGGTATCGGTCGATCGTTTGGTGAGGCATATGCAAAAGCGCAGCTCGCCTCGGGAGTAACTCTTCCCCGTCAGGGCTCTGCTTTACTCAGCGTGCGTGACCGCGACAAGGATGCCTCAGTCGAGCTTGCAAAAATTCTTGTGGAGCGGGGATTCGATATCGTTGCAACGCACGGTACGGCCAGTCACCTTGCGGCTGCAGGCGTCATATGCAGACGCGCCAACAAGGTACGCGAAGGTCGGCCACACATCGTGGACATGATCAAGAATGACGAGATCGATTTGATCGTCAACACGACGGAAGGTAAACAGGCGATTGCCGAGTCTCATTCGATCCGCGCTGAGGCAGTTCGCAAGAACGTGACGTATTACACGACGCTCGGCGCTGCTATCGCGACGTGCAAGGCGATCGAGCATCTGGACGACGGCGAAGTGAACCGATTACAGGATTTGCATGAGGAAGTTGCGGCATGACGAAGGTACCGATGACGGTACGCGGGCACGAGCTCCTGCAGGAAGAATTGAAACGTCTCAAGTCAGTCGAGCGACCACAAGTGATTCAGGCGATCGCCGAGGCACGCGCGCATGGCGATCTCAAGGAAAACGCCGAATACCACGCTGCGAAGGAACAACAGGGCTTCATCGAAGGGCGCATCAAGCAACTCGAGAGCAAGCTGTCGCACCTGCAGATTATCGACGTTACTGCCGTTGACGCGAAAGGCAAGATTGTATTCGGATCGACCGTCGAACTGATCGATGAAGTTACGGGCGAAGAAATCATGTATCGAATCGTTGGCGAAGACGAGGCGAACATTAAAACGGGACTGATCTCGTACACGTCGCCTATCGCCCGTGCGCTGATCGGGCAGAACGAGGGTGACGTCGTTTGCGTATCAGCGCCCGGCGGGGAGCGGTCGTACGAGGTCGTCGCCGTCAAGTATGTGTAACTAAGGACTCGTCTACCGTGCGCGGGATGCCGGGACCGGCATTCGGGATTTGGTGACGCCGTTTTGAATTAGCTGGCGACAGACGGCACGTCGATCTTGGGAGCGTCCGGGTTCCTCCGATACAAAAGGGCAACATTTCCGATACGTTGCACCAGTTCGGCGGCAGTACTGCCACATAGCTTGCCGATCAGTTCGTCGCGCGCACCGCGATTGCCCACTCGAATGCTGACTTTCATCAATTCATGGTGTGACAATGTGCGTTCGAACTCCGCCATCAGGGTGTCGGACAATCCGCTTTCACCGACGATGATGACCGGTTTCAGACCGTGACCGAGGCCGCGCAGGTATTTTTTCTGGGCCGGATTAAGTGCCATGATGCAGCAGTCTAACAACGATTTCTGCGTGCCGCGCGGCTGCAAACGGCATGCCTAAGTCGCGCAGCAGCGGCGACTGGCGAAAACGTCAGGAGCGCGACCCGTACGTGCAGCGGGCGCGGC
Source organism: Woeseiaceae bacterium (assembly GCA_041598895.1). Taxonomy (GTDB): domain Bacteria; phylum Pseudomonadota; class Gammaproteobacteria; order Steroidobacterales; family Woeseiaceae; genus UBA1847. Next base: position 9,279 of record JBFHXQ010000067.1, read on the forward strand.
GAGATGGGTGGCGCTCGCGTGCGGTTTACAAACTGAAACAGATCGACGAGAAAGAGCGCCTGCTGAGACCGGGGCTGCTGTGCGTCGATCTGGGTGCGGCGCCTGGCGGCTGGAGTCAGTTCGTCAGTCGCGAGGGAGGCGCGGAGACGCGTATTGTCGCGGTCGATCTGCTGCCGATCGAGCCGCTGCCGGGCGTGACCCGGGTGCTGGGCGATTTCAGCGACGACGCCACGCTGGCCGAGGTCCGCGAGCAACTGAGTGGGGCGAGGGCAGACCTTGTAATCAGCGATATGGCCCCCAATTTATCCGGGATGCGGGCGGTGGACCAACCCCGGTCGATGCACCTCGCGGAGCTTGCGCTCGAGAGTTGTGAAGCCTTATTGAGACCCGGTGGCGACTTTGTGTGCAAGCTGTTTCAGGGTGAGGGTTTCGACGCATATGTAGCGGAAGCACGGCGGCGCTTCGAAAGGGCGCGCATCATCAAGCCGAGGGCTTCGCGCCCGGGCAGCCGTGAGGTTTACTTGGTAGCGAGAAATTACCAGTTATAGTAGTGTTTCAGTATTAGAACGTGTCTAATCGGGCACGCGCACGGTATCGATTGTGAATGATCTGACCAAGAACATACTCGTTTTCATCGTCATCATCGTCGTCCTGTTGTCGGTGGTGCAGGGCCTCTCCGGCGTGAGCGGTGGTCAGCCTTCGCGCAAGGATTACTCCGACTTTCTGGATCAGGTTCGGTCCGGCCAGGTAGCAGTTGCGGAGATCGACGGCCAACAGATTCGATTCGGCAATCGGGAACCGCTGCCGTACTACACGATCAGCCCCGAGACCGACAACAACACGCTGATCGGGCTTCTGGACAAGAATGATGTGCGTTTTTCCGCGGCCGAGCCGAAGTCGCAAAGCCTGATCGGTCAGCTGCTCATAAGCTCATTTCCGATATTGCTACTAATCGGGGTGTGGATTTATTTCATGCGCCAGATGCAGGGTGGCGGTGGCGGTCGGGGCGCCATGTCGTTCGGCAAGAGCAAGGCGCGACTGCTCGGCGAAGACCAGGTTGGCGTAACGTTCGCAGACGTTGCCGGCATCGACGAGGCAAAAGCGGAGGTGTCCGAAATCGTCGATTTCCTCAAGGACCCGAGCAAGTTTCAGCGCCTGGGCGGCAAGATTCCGAAGGGCGTGTTGATGGTGGGTCCGCCGGGTACGGGCAAGACGCTGTTGGCCCGCGCGATTGCCGGCGAAGCGAAAGTGCCGTTCTTCACAATTTCCGGTTCCGATTTCGTGGAAATGTTCGTCGGCGTGGGCGCATCTCGTGTTCGAGATATGTTTGACCAGGCGAAGAAGCAGGCGCCGTGCATCATCTTTATCGACGAGCTCGACGCGGTGGGACGACATCGCGGCGCCGGTCTCGGTGGCGGCCACGACGAGCGTGAGCAGACACTCAACCAGATGCTGGTCGAAATGGACGGCTTCGAGGGCAGCGAGGGCATCATCGTAATCGCCGCAACCAACCGGCCCGACGTGCTCGATCCGGCCCTGTTGCGGCCAGGTCGCTTCGACC
>JBFHXQ010000068.1:0-10815 GCA_041598895.1 Woeseiaceae bacterium
AGCCGGGGAAGGATCAGCCGGCCCGCCGAGCAATGTTCTATACGATTCGGGCTGACGGCCATCGACGTCGGTGACGCCGAGTTCCTGTCCGAGCTCGGCCGTGTACCAGGTGCGGCCGGTTCGTAACATCAGTTCATCGCTTTCGGCCAGCGCGTGAATAATGCGGCCTGCAAACTCCGGAGATTCCAGGCCGGGCGCCAGTGCCGCGTATGCTTCGGGCGCCGCCTCCATGGCCTGAAGCGTGCGCTCGGTTTTCACGACGCCGAGCCAAAGCGATATTGCTGCAACGTCGAATTCAGCTAGCTCGCGAGCGATGTCCTGTGCCATCTTGTCGGTGCCGGCCTTACCAATACCGTACACCGGCGAGTGAATGTAACAGCGTGCCCCGGGGGAGGACACGTTAACAATGAGACCGGATCGTCGACGGATCATGTGTGGCGCTACCGCGCATGCTGCGATGTAATGCGCGCGCAGTCCCAGGTCGATCATTTGCTCCCAGTGAGATTTCGGCCGTTCCCAGAACGGTATGGAGGCCATGAGGTCATCCGGCACGGCGAACACGTTGTTGACCAGAATATCCACGCGGCCCTGTTCATCGATGACGCGCGCGACGAGGGCATCGATTTCATCGTCGTTGCGGTGATCGCAGGCGACGGCGATACTGTTGCCACCGCGTTCACGTACGGCTGCCGCGGTAGCAGTAATTGTCCCTGGCAGTGGCCCGGTCTGACCTTCGTGTACCGATCGCCCGGTAACGTACACCGTATATCCGGCCTCGCCGAGTGCCAGCGCGATGCCCTTGCCGACGCCGCGGCTCGCGCCGGTCACGATCGTTACGCGACTCATACCGAATAGCCTCCGTCGACAGCGAGAATCTGCCCGGTGACGTAATTGGCACGACGCGAAGCGAGAAAAGCTACGGCTTCGCCGATGTCGCGCGCGGTGCCGAAGCGCTTCAGGCTCAGCGCCTGGTGCACGCCCTCGGTCCAGGCGTCGTCGAATACGCCTTGCGCCTTCAGCCGCAGAAAGATACCCGACTCGATAACGCCGATCGCGACCGAGTTGGCGCGGATCTCGTGTATGCCCTCTTCTTTTGCAATGTAGCGAATCAGGGCTTCGATGCCCGCTTTCGGCGCGACTGACAGAACATCGCGCGGCGGCGTTCTCAGTAAACCGGCCGACGAAATGTGGACAAAACTGCCTCCGCCGTTGACCCGCAAATGCGGAATCGCGTGCTGCGTGATTGCGAAAAATCCGTTCAGATCGTTGGCGATGACCTCCAACCACTGGTCCTCGGTTACATCGGCGAGAAGAGGTTGCTGAATGTCGGACCCGGCGGCAACGATCACGCTGTGGATGCGATCATGCGCTTCCACAGCTTCGTCGAACGACGCCGTGATGGAAGCGGCGTCTCCAAGATCTGCGCGGTGACAACTGACCGTGCGACCGGATGCTTCGAGTTCCGCGGCGAGACGCTCCGCCTTGTCTCTGTTGTTGCGAAAAGTGAGCGCAACGTCCGAGCCCTGCTCGGCGATGCAGCGAGCGCAGGCCGATCCCAGTCCGCCGGAGGCGCCGTACACGATCGCGGCGCCGTGCGGGAACGGTGCGGCATCGCTCAACGTCGCCACCTCGTGCGCGGATCATGGCCCCGCCGCAACAGGCGGAATACGTCGTAAGCCGGGTCGTCCGCGCTCGACCGGCCGATCAGAGAACCCTGAACCAGGGGATGCTCCAATTCGACGATCGAGGGATCGTGCACGTTCACCCAGTCTGCGACCACCGAGCGATGCGCGAATTTCCAGCAGCCGGCGCGCTTTTCATATTGGTCCAGATAACGGCCGCCGATGAGCAGGTCCACAGGTCCGTCTTCGACCCGCGACACGCGATGAAAGGCGAGGACGTAGACCTCTCCCTCGGCGTAATCGCCATCGAGCGCGACGTTAACCGTGGTGATGTTGTGATGGAGGATCTCCATCGGTGCCTGAATTTCAGGTAGCTGGTCGATGAAATCCATCGCGAGGCCCTGAAAAAAACCGCCGTGATTGTCGGTCGCATCTTCGTGGTACAGCGCCCGCATTTTTGCATTGTCCTTGCGGTCAGCCGCATTGCAGTACGCATGCACGAGTTCGATGATTGCGGTGCGGTCGAGCAGCGCCGCGAGTGCTGCCGTGTCCGATGCCGAAGCCGAACCTGGCATCGCTCAGCCCGCCGCGGCCAGGCTCCGTGCCGCGACGTCCACCTCCAGCGACCCCGACTCGTACCGGCAGTGCAGAACCGTACGGTATTCGGTCCGCGAGCGGCTGATCTTCCACTGCCCCTCAATTTTGCGGTACTCGTCGTGATACAGCGCGCTCAGTAGCGTAACCGTGCGATCCTGGGTATTGATATTCCGATAACTCAGGCTCCAGGTGCCGCGCGCCTGCGTCTCGTCAATCCACTCGATCTCCGGATTTGTGCATTGGTGCATATCGAGCACGTGATCGTGACAGCCACGCGGAACAAAGATGCCGTCGACGAATTCGTCACGATTGCTGCAGTGTCCAAAATACGCCATGTCGATGTCGACCTCGCCTTCCGCAAAGCAGTTGCGCACGGCTTCCGGATCCTGTCGGTCGCAGGCGTTGAGATAACGCGACTTGAGGCGCTGAATCTCGGCGAGATCTTCCAGCCGGGCCAGTCGCAGGGCGAGTGTTTCCTCCGCTGTCGCGCTCATGAACCACCGCCGGTGTACTTGAAGCTTACAAACAGGCGGCGTGGTTCGCTGAAAGACACGTCGGTCAGGCCGAACGCGTCGACGACAAAACCACCCACAATTTCGCGTTCATCCGTCAGGTTGCGCCCGAACACGCTGAATTCCCAATCACCATTGGATGTCACGTAGGTCACGCCTGCGTTGAGCGTCGTGAAGCTGTCAGCATGCAATCGCTCGAACGTCGAGGCCGTCTCCTCGTTTGTATAATAGATGTCGTCGCGGTAGGCGAGATCGCCGCGCAGCCGCAGAATGCCACCGCCCGGGAGTGCGACGTCGTACACGGCCAGCAGACTGCCGGTCCATTCCGGCACGTCCCGGAACACGCGATTGGACAGGTCCTGGATCTGACCGGTTACGAAGTCCACCTGCTCGAAACGGTCGAATTCGGGATCCAGCCAGGCCAGGCTGCTCATGATCGTAAGCGCCTGCGTCGGGCGTGCAAGAAGTTCCAGCTCGGCTCCGGTCAGCGTCGATTCCGCCGCGTTGTCGACTGTTAGTATGAGGCCGGCCGCCGCAGACGCCGACGCCTGGTTTACGAGCAGCTGCTGGTCCTCATAGTCATTACGGAACAGGGCGCCGTTGATCTGCAGGCGACGCTCCGCGAGCGTCGATTTGAAACCGACCTCGTAGCTGGTGACCGTTTCCGGATCGGCTACGGAGATTTCCTCCGTCGCGAGCGGCCGTCCGTTGAAGGCGCCGCTCCGGAAGCCGCGGGAAACAGACGCGTAAGCCATGACGTCGTCACTGAAATCGTGATCGATGCCGAGCTTCGGTGAAAATTCGCTCCAGTCGCGATCACAGGTAAACGCACTGCCGTTGCCGACCAGGACGACGTCACCGCATTCCGCAGGTGGTGTCGGTCCCGGCAGCACGATCGGTGTCTGGCTGGCCCGTCGCAGCGTAAATGTGTCGAGCGACTTGTCATCGCGCGTGTAGCGCGCGCCCAGATTGAGGCGAGTCGTGTCGCTGATGTGCCAGGTCGTTGTAAAGAATGCGGCGTAGCTGGTGGTGTCCTGCGTACGATCGTAATCCAGCGTCAGGTCTAGCGGTACTGCGAGAAATCGGAGCGGTATGCCATCGGGCGTCGTAATAGTATCCGGAAGCACGGACAGGGCTTCGAACAGGCCTTCCGCAACCGTTACGCCGGAATAGTGGTCGGCATCCTCCTTCAGGTAATACGCGCCGACCAGCCATTCGATCTGACTCCCGGTCGCGTTGCTGAGCAGCAGTTCCTGGCTGAACTGATCAGTATCAAAGATCGTGTCGACCTGCAAAAGCTTCGCGACATCGTTGTCCGAGTCGCGCAGGATGCGGGCCTCGAGGCGGCGAAATCCGGTAATCGACTTCAGCGTGAGTTCGCCGAGCTCCCAGCTGTTGGTCCAGCTGAGCCCCAGAGTTTCCATTTCGTCGCGGTCGTCATTTGCGACGCTGCTGCGGTCGATGTCGTTCAAATTCGGATTACAGCACGGGCTGCTCGGATCCAGAACGAACGCGTTCAGAAAAAACGGAAACAGCTGTGTCGGGTCGAAGTCCGAGAGCACTCGCGGATACACGTTTTGATCCTGATCGACCCAGTCGATGACAAGGTGGGACGTCCAGCCGTTTCCGGGGTCAGCAAGCAGGTGACCGCGAAAACCCAACAGACCGTCGTTGCCGGCGTCGTCGCCCGGGTTACGCTCCTGCCATCCATCGGAGTCCCGGACGAGCAGCGACAGGCTGCCGGACACCTGATTGCTCACTGGAAATTCCACGTAACCGTCGAAGCCTGCGTAGCTGTGTTCACCAAACGTTACCTCGGCGGAATAATTGAGATCTCCGGACGGCCGACGGGTAACGACATTGATGGCGCCACCGATCGTGTTCTTGCCGAACAGCGTGCCCTGCGGACCACGCAATATGGCGACCTGTTCCACATCGGCGAATTCGAGATTTGCGCCGATCGTGCGTGACAGGTAAACGCCGTCGACATATACGCCGACGCCGGGGTCGGTGGTAACGGCAAAGTCGAATTGCCCGATACCGCGTATGAACGCCTGTAGCGTGGACGCGCTGCCGTCGTTGCCGACAATAAAATTCAGGTTTGGCGTCATGGCCTCGATGTCTTTTATTTCCAGCAGACGGGCTTGCTCGATGGTTCCCGCATTGAGCGCCGTGATCGAAATTGGCGTGTCCTGCAAATTCTCTTCCCGCTTTCGTGCAGTCACGACGATGTTTTCGATTACCGCACCGTCACGAACCTGAGAATGGGAAGTCCCGGGTATTGCAATCAACAGCGCTAATGGGAGGAACAAGGTGTTGCTAAAATGAGAGGCCATTTTATTCTCCATGGTTATTTTGGCCGCGGCATATAGCGTTTTTTTGTTATTCGAAGATACGCAAGGCTGCTCAACCGATCAATTTTTTTCGCTGATTTGTCGTGTGTGAATGGCGAAGACGTGTTTACCGAGAGGTGCAGGTAGTCGACGGCCAGGTCCGGGCGCGTCGCGATGCGATGTTCAGATCGCAGAAAGCGTACGAGGGGCGGGATCCCAAGGCGACTCGGCGTCGCCGAATTAATGGCTATTTGCCGCGTCGAACAGGGGTCAGAGCTCCACCAGGCCCTGCCGGATCGCAAACTTGACGAGATCCGGGACGGTGCGCAAATCGAGGCGCTCCATCAGCTGTGCACGATGCGTTTCGACCGTTTTCGTGCTCAAGCTGAGTTTGTCGGCAATTTCTCGCGTACCGCAACCCTCAGCGAGAAGCTTCAGTACCTCGCGCTGCCGCGCTGACAGCACGTCCAGTGGACTTGTCAATTCGGCCGAGTTGCGCAGCATGTCGACAACCGATCCGGTAATACTCGGATGCAGGTAATGCTCTCCAGCGCGCGCCGATTCGAGCGCCTGCAGCAGTTCTTCCGAGCTCGCGCTCTTGCTCAGATAGGCGCATGCACCCGCGCGCAAGGCCGCCGCCACATATTCGTCGCTCGTGTGCATGCTGAGCACTACGCACTTGATGTCGGGCTTGCGCTTTTTCGCAGCCTCGATCAGCGCGACTCCGTCCATGTCCGGCATAGACAGGTCAGTGATCAAAAGATCGATATCCAGTGACTCAATCAGTCTCAATACATCCCGTCCGTTGTTGGATTCGCCGACCACGATCGTGTCTTCGGTCAGGCTTTCGATCATCTGACGAATCCCGGACCGGACCAGGCTGTGATCGTCGACGAGAATCGCTCGCTGCGGTGCTTTTGTCATACGGCAAGCCGAATCCTTGTGAGCGGCAGTGTCAGTCTGATTGTCGTCCCGGTACCGATCGTTGACGTTACCCGCAACGTGCCGCCGGCCAGGCTGGCGCGCTCGTGCATGCCGGCAAGGCCGAAATGGTGTGCTTCTATTGTTTCCGTCCCGGCGTCGAATCCTCGGCCATCATCCGCAATTTCCATGTCCAGCGAGTCCTCGTTGATTCGGACCGTCAAATCGACTCGTCGCGCACCGGCGTGTTTGAGGATATTGAAAATTGCCTCCTGCGCGAGGCGAAATGCCGTAATCCCGGCCTGTGCGTCCACGTGACGGTCATCACCTTCACAGCTCAGCGTGAAGTCGATGTCAGCGAGCTGCAGTTGCCGGGACGCATGTTCGCGGAGCGCTGCCGACAGGCCCAAATCGTCCAGCAGGGAAGGTCTGAGATTCAGCGACAATTCCCGAATGCTGTCGACAGCCGCATCGAGAAGCTCGATGCCGTTCTCGAGAAGCTCAACAGTTTTGACGTCCGGATTCGTGATTCGCCGGCCGTGATCCAGTTTCATTCGCAGGGCTGTCAGGCTTTGACCGATATCATCGTGCAGGTTCCGGGCAAGGTTGCGGCGTTCGGTTTCCTGCATTTCTATCCAGCGTTGGCTGATTCGGCGCAGTCGATCCTGGTTGCGTTGCAACAGATCTTGCGTCAGTTCGAGTTCGCGAGTTCGTTTCGACACCTGATCGGCCAGGCTGCGATTCAGCTGATCGAGCTGCCGCCGGCTCGTACGCAGGTTCTCGTTGGCACGGACGAGCTGATCGCGGAACGCGCCCAGACCTGTGCCGATGACCAGAGCGACAAGGCCGGCGAGAAGCACCCGCCACAGCTCACCGGTCAATGCGCCGGGCCCGAAACCAGCGTACCAGGCGTACAGGATGTAAAACGACATCAAGAGAGCGGAGATGGCTCCGGATATCGCCCCGGCAAGAGCGCCGGACACGCTTACTGTGACCATCAGCAGCAAAAACGGCATCGGGACGAACCAGCCGTAGTGATCCGCAGCGAGGAGAACGAGAATAAGCGCCGGGGTCAGCAGCCACAGGTGCCTTGGCGCCCGCATGAGCACCCGTGGCGCGACATCCACCAGACTCTCGGGATACGTCATAGGCGCATTAGAGCCTTTCGAGCGGCGAATGTCATGTCCAACCCGGCAAAAAAAATGTGATCCAGGTGCCATTCAGGATGCTTCAGCGCGGCTCGAATGCAGCATCAGCGCTAAGGAATCGCCGTGCAACAAATCAGGATTCTCCCTATAACGTTTTGCCGGTTCTGCATGCAGGATCAACCCTGGGGTTGTCCGTCCAGGTCGGATATCCGGCCGCCGAAGATGGAGGGGAGCAGCCATGTGGCGCTTGGGCAATAGCGAACACCGGAAGGAAACGGCGTATCGATCCGCACTCGACGGTGCGTCGGAGTGTATTTTCATGATCGATCGCAAGCGGAACATCGTGGACGCAAACGCGGCGTGCGGGCGGCTGTTCGCCTGGCCGGCAGCCTTTTTCGCATGCATGAGCATCGACCGGCTGATTACCGATGTCGTGGACCCCGCCGCGGCTGAAGCCACCAGCGTTGACGAGCTCTTTTCCGGAGACGACAGGACTGGTGTGCTGGTCATTGCGCAAAGCATCGAAGGGCGTCGGTTTCGTGCTCGCATTCGCGTGGTGACGGTGACTGGCAATCGCAACATCAGCCGCGTTGTTTATTTGCGGGAAGCGCGTGACGAACCTGTCTTGTCCGTTAATGGTCACAATGAAGTGCAGCGCTGCTAGGAATGAATGCGCAATCAAAGCCTCCATTGAATAGACTGCTCGTTATTGCCGCCGACGCGGGCTTTCGCGATGCCAGTGCCGCCATTGCCGAACGACTTGGTTACGAATTGTATTCGACCGGCTATCCGGAAGATTTCGGTACGATCGTCGCGGATCTTGCGCCATCGGTCATCGTCCTCGACATAGATCTCTTCGGTTCGCTGCGTGAGGAAGCACTCGGCCGTCTGGCCCGCATCCAGCCTCCACCGGCCGTGCTGCTGCTGGCCGCCGCGGATCGACACGACGGAATTACGGTGCGCGATCTCGCTGCTTCTTACGGTCTGAAGGTCCCTGACGTGTTTTTACAGCCAGTCGATTTACACCGACTCGAGACCACGCTGCAATCTTTGCGCAGCACCGGCTGAGCCGCGCGTCCGCGGCGGGTCCTGGCACCGTCTGTATCCGTTACCTGACCGAGCCCACTCACAGGTCATGAAGTTGGCGTGGATCGCTCTTTAGGGTACCAGCCCACTAACAGCCGGTACGTCTCTTCATCCTCGGCCGTCGACCGCCGTATTTGCTGTGTTGCACCGAGCTCCTGCAGCAATTCGTCGAGACGCTGGCGAAATTCGGCGATGCGCTCCGGACTCGCGGTGACGGCGACCTGCGCAAACATGATTTCATTTGAGGTATGGAGCTGAGGAGGATCCTTGCCCGCCAACAGTTCGGCAAGCTCGGCGCGCACGTTATCAAAGATGCCGTCGACGACCTGCAGCTCGTTCGTCTCGGCGCGGAGCAGTGCAGGATCAATGGCGATGGTTGTGGCAATGGCGGCGTAGTATTTTTCGGTCGCCCCGCGTACCTGACGTGTGGATACCTGGCGAATCAGACCCGCCTTCTCGAGCGTCGCGACGTGATGATAGAGCCGGGTCGGGGGACAGCCGAGCGTTTCGGCGACCTGTTTGGTAGTGGCAGGCGCCGTTGCGAGGTGCTCGAAAATTCGCTGGCGAAGCGGGTTCGCGAACGCCTTGAGCTGCTCGATTCGGTCGATGACCAGCCGTTCGGAATGTGTGAGTGGCTGGGCAGCGCCTGAGTTTTCCTCTAACTCTTTGTTTTTCATACTATTCGCAAGTGCTCTTGCGCAGGTGCGGTGTTTATATTAGCGTATTTTTTATTATTCAATAAAAAGTGAATAAAAATGCTGACGTTGACCGTTTGGGACCATCTGTTTGCGCTGATCGTGTTCGTCGCCTATCCGATCATCGCCAAGCTCAATTTCCCCACCCTCGTAAGACGCATTCGTGCCGGCGGCGAGCCGGCCAGAATCGAGGCGTACCAAAGAACCATTGCAACCACTCTGGCGTTTGCGCTGCTGCTTCTGGGGCTGTGGATCGTTCTCGATCGGGACTGGGCAGCACTCGGACTTCGTGGGTTCACCGTCTTGCAGTTGTTAACAGGCCTCGCGTTATGCGTCGCTATTCTGGGCCTCGTGCTGTTGCAGTTTCGCGGTTTGCTGGCGCACGACTCCGCGAAATTCACGGCGCACTTCGGAGAACTTGCGCTGTTTATGCCGGCAACAGCGCGGGAGCACGCGTGGTTTCGAGTGGTGTCCGTAAATGCGGGGTTTTCCGAAGAGCTGCTGTTTCGCGGCTATATTATCTGGTACGCCGGGCAGTTCGTCGGAATCTACTGGGCAGCAGCAATCAGTGTGCTGGCGTTCACGTTCGCACACTCATACCAGGGTCTCAAACACGTGCCGGGTCTCCTGTTCATTTCCGCCGTACTTGCTGTCCTCTACCTGGTCAGCGGCTCCCTGCTGTTGCCGATCGTGCTTCACGCGGTCTTCGACATCGTGCAGGGCTACTACATCCCGCGCCTGCTGCAACGGTCTGCATCGAGTTGAGTTCTGTTGGCATGACGTCGCGAATGGCAATTCGTATAGTAAACATGTCGTGCGACACCAGTCGGGGCGTTACACTTGCGTATTCACGATACGCACTGGGCATTACTTCGGCATGAACTCGGACAACTCACAAGCACCTACTCAAGCGAACCGCGGCAGAAAAACTGCTGCAGTCGTCCTTATCGCCGGCGCGGTGATCGTCGCGGCAGCGGTGTATGCATGGTCGAAGACGACGAAGCCCGGAATGACGGAGCGCGGGATAACGGTGTACAAGACACCGACCTGCGGCTGCTGCGTCGACTGGGTTCAGCACCTCCGGGATTCCGGACTCGTCGTAAACGTCATCGACGTCGACAGTACACAAAGGCATCGCGCCGAGGCAGGCGTGCCCAACACGCTGGGGTCGTGCCACACGGCCGTGGTTGGCGACTATTTCGTAGAAGGCCACGTACCTGCCGACCTCGTGCGAACGCTTATCGACACGCAACCGGAGAACATTCGGGGCATCGCCGTGCCCGGCATGCCAATCGGCTCACCGGGTATGGAGGGACCGAATCCCGTCGAATACGACGTGCTCGCCCTCGATGACGGGGGCAGGGTGTTCGTTTACGCGACTCGGCAGGGCACATCCGGCGAAGAGCGCCGCTGATCGCTGCACGCGCCTCAGCTGTCGAGGCTCGGCATGTGCACGACGTCAAACTTCAGCTTGTCCGGCCCCAGAAAATACAGGGCATAGTAGCAGCCGTCGGCGAGGGGGATTCGCCCGGCCCGTCCAGTATGCCGAGTCCTGCGTCCCGCACAATTTCCGCCGCGGCGTCCACTTCGTCCTTCGATCCCGCGTCGCTGGCAATGTGTTGCAGGCCGGGCTCGTAATGGTCGAACGGATGCGCGTGCTTCGCCTTCCACACGTTTATCGCAACGCCGTGAGTCGAATGAATATTGACCGTTAGTCTGGTGCCGGCGTACGGTATTACATCGCCTGCGGTATAGCCGAAAAACTCGGGGGACGGCCGAAAAAACCGCATCGCGTCGTCCAGGTTGGTGATGATTATCGTCACGTGGTTGATGCTTTCGTGCCGGCTCACCTACTTTCGTTGCTGTTTTTTCCTTGCAGGGCTACACCAATGCCGGCGCCA
>JBFHXQ010000069.1:0-10704 GCA_041598895.1 Woeseiaceae bacterium
GGGGAAGCCGAGAATTGGGACGCGGTGCGCGGTGTCCTCGCAGACGACGTCGAGATCATCACGTTACCGGGTGTCGATACCGATTTACCGCACACGAAATGGCAGGATATCGTCGAGGAATTCGCCGGCTCGAAGCCGGAGTACCGCGGTCACTCCGATGATCTCATTTCGCTGGTATTCACGTCCGGCACGACGGGGGCGCCCAAAGGCGTTATGCAAACCCACGAATCGATGATCGTGCCGATGCGTCGCGCGGCACCGTACTTCGGAGTCAGGACCGGCTCGCGCTTTCTGTCCTACCTGCCGCTGTCGCACATCGCGGAGCGTCAGCTCGTCCTGGTGATGTCCATGCTGACGACTGGCACGGTTACATTCAACGAGTCGCTCGTGACGCTGCTGCGCGATATGGCCGATACGAAGCCGACAATGTTCTTCGGGGCACCGCGCGTCTGGGAGCAGCTGCAGCAGGGCATCCTGGCAAAATTCGGTTCGCAGGAGGCTCTGGATGCGGCGCTTGCGGCCGACGCTGATGGGGTGGGCCGCCAGATTCGCACGTCGCTCGGGTTAGACGATACGGACTATTTGCTGACCGCAGCGGCGCCGACGCCACCGGCGCTCATCGAATGGTATGACAGGCTGGGCCTGTCCATCATGGAAGGTTTTGGCCAGACGGAATTCATGGGCGCTGCGTGCAACACGCCGGAGCAGCGGAAAATCGGGTCGATCGGCCGTACCGTCGACGAGGTCGAACTGAAGGTCACGGATGAAGGCGAACTCGTCTTCCGGGCGCCCGGCGCGGCGATCGGGTACTACAACATGCCGGAAAAGACGGCGGAGACCTTCGTCGACGGCTGGGTGCACACGGGCGACAAGGGTTACGTGGATGAGGACGGCTTCATCTTCATTACGGGACGCGTCAAGGACTACTTCAAGACGATTCAGGGCAAGTTTGTCGCGCCAACACCGATCGAGAATCGGTTTGCCGAAAACAACTGGACCGAACAAATCTGCCTCCTCGGGCGCGGCTATTCCAAAACGGTCATGGTTTGCGTGTTGTCGGATATTGCCAAAGAGGCGGATCGCGGCGAGCTTGAACAGGCGCTGGCAGAACATGCGGCAGCGGTCAACAGCGATGTGGAGAAGCATGCCAGGCTCGGGGCGGTAATCGTCAGCACGACGCCATGGACGATCGATAACGAAGTGCTGACGCCGACGCTCAAGATTCGTCGCGAAGAGGTCGAGCGCAGATTCGGCGATCGTGCCCGAGAGCTCGCGCGCGACGCCGCGGCGAGGAGAGAAATTCTCGTCGAGTGGATCGAATAGCGCCTACTGGCCTCGCAGGTCGACGACAACCTTGCCGATGTTGTTGCCGGCAAGGAGATGGTCGACGGCGTCGGCGACCGACTCCAACCCCTCGAAAGGCTGGGCATCGACGAGCGGCCGAATCATGCCCGTGGCGAGCATTGTGAGCAGCCTCCGTCGCGCATCCGGTGCGTGTTCGCTGAAGCGATAGTTCATGAAACCGCGCACGGAAGCCGCTTTCCAGTAGAGCTTCGTGTAAATCCGCTCCTGAGGCACTACCTCGGTCGGCACGCGGTCGCTCGTGAAGCCGCAAACCACCAGGCGCCCGAACGGTGCCAGGCTTGCGACCAGCACGTCGAACAATGCGCCTCCGACCGAGTCCATGACGAGGTCGAGCTTGTCCTCATAGTCAGAGGCGATGACCTCAGCAACCGATTCCCGGCGATAGTTCAGCGCCCGACGCGCGCCAAGGTCTTCAAGGACTTTGACTTTTTCATCGCTGCCGCAGATCGCGACAACCTCGTTACCGGCATTTGCCGCCAATTGCACCAGAATATTGCCGAGCCCGCCGGCTGCCGCGGTTACGCAGACGATCTCGCCGGTCGTCATCTCCCCGACGCGCTCCAGTGCGAGAAGGGCCGACACACCGCTCGGGATCAGCGCAAGAATCTGAGGCGATGAATCGGGCACCGGAATCACCGCATCGGTTTGGCAGTATTGGTACATGCGATAACCGCCGCCGACGCTGACGACCGCAACCGGTGTGCCCGGTTGCAGCGTCGCGACATCGGGCCCGACACGCTCGATGACGCCGACCGCCTCGACGCCTGCATCGGCCGGCGGTACGACTTTCGTGTGATCGACGCGATCGAGACACATCATTTGATCGTAAACGCCGTTGACGCCGGCGAAGTGATTGCGAACGAGAACCTCTTTCGGTCCCGGTTCACGCAGCGGCTCCGTGACGATTTTGGTGCAGTCGCGAAACGATTCGCCGAGGCGCTCGATGACAATCTTGCGGTTTTCTTTCATCATGTCGCTGTTTGGCAACCAGGAAGGACGACGTGGCTACAGTCATCATAACCGGAGCGAACCGCGGATTGGGCCTGGAGCTGACGCGGCAATATCTTAATGACGGCTGGACCGTGATTGCGATCAATCGCCGCAGCTCGCCGGAACTCGATGAATTGCGCTCACGATTTCCCTTGACGGTGCTCGCCGCAGACCTCACGGATGACGCCAGCCTGAAGGGCGCTGTCGACGCGATCGATGTGTCGTCTGTCGATGTCCTGATCAACTGCGCCGGCACGATGGGTAACCGCCGATTTGCAGAGGACGGTCTCGAGTTTCAGGCATTCGGCACGTTCGATCGCGACGAGTGGCTGCGCGTCTTCAACATCAATGTCTGTACGCCGATGGCCCTGACCGAGATGCTGGTAGACAAGCTGGAGGCTGCCGAAAACCCGCGCGTCGTTACGTTCTCGAGCGTGCTCGGCAGCAATGCGAAAAACAGCTTCGGCAACATATACGCGTATCGAGCGTCCAAGGCCGCCGTGAATTCCATCATGAAGTCGATGGGTATCAACCTGAAGCCGCGCGGCATCACAGCCGTCGCAATGCATCCGGGCTGGGTACGTACGGACATGGGAGGCCCGAGTGCGGATCTGGCGCCTGCGGAGTCGATTGCGGCAGTCCGCGATATCATTTCCGAACTGACGCTCGACGATGCTGGGAAGTTTCTGGCCTACGACGGCAGCGAAATGCCGTATTGAGCCCGAACAAAGCTAGGGGGACATTCCGATATCGGAATGTCCCCGGCGTAAAGGCAGCGGAATTTCTGTCAGACGCCTAACGTTGAGTCTGCCAGCACTGCAAACCGTAGGTGTTCACGGCGTTCAGCAGCTGCGCGTGGCAAGCCTGCGCCTCGGAGGGCGTCAGCGAGCCCTCGGTGACGGTGAGCCAGCGGTTTTTTTCCCTGCTGCGGTGATTGTACCGACAGGCAGCATCGTAGCCCGTGTGAGCTTCGACGAAATTGCCGGCTGTCGTGGGGTCGCCGCCCACAAGCGTCGTCCGATTCTCGTAAAAATACGAGACACTGTCGGGATCAGAGGCATCGGCGGCCGCGCATTCTAGGAACAGGGTCTGGCCGGTGGTGCTGTAGCCGTCGATGTCTGCGAGTTCTTCGTCGGTCCAGCACGGGCAAGTTTCCTGAGGCAGCGTGCACGGCATCGGCGGATCTGTGTCCTTTCTCTTTTTGTCGTAGTTGCGAAGTATTGCGCCGGACGGTGCCGTGCGAGATGCAGGATCCACATAGTCGTAGTCCTGTGCCTCACAAAAGGCGACGCACAACCCGTAAAGGCCCTTTGTGACTCCGTCAGCTGTGAGCACATCGCAAACCGATTCTTCAGCCGGCGTATCTCCGTCGGGCGTTTTGGCCAGTGCAGGAGGGGCTAGTGTGAGCGTTATGACGATGAATATCGCCGGTACAACATGGAAAAAGCGTCGCATTACATTTTCCTCCGTGAAAAACGTTTCTGTCCGTGAACCCGGTTTTGTCTTTCCGAGAGCGTATTTGAAGCAAAAATCGGACCGTGTCGTGCTTGGACGGCGCCGGTATGGGCAAGCTATTACCGCAAAAGAATATATAGTCGCGTTATGTGCAATCTCGAAAATACCGTCATGGGAGCTGCGCAGACCTGTGTAAATTTGTTCGACGGCAATTCAACAGAATATGACCGTCAATGAACGATGGGGACATTCCGGAATCGGAATGTCCCCGGACTCACGAACGAAGGAACCCGTGGGAGCGCCATCCTGGCGCGAACTGTCGCGCTATCGGCGCGCCTGTAGGTCCGATAGATAGGTGCGCACTTCGTCCCTGAGCGTGGCTTCGTCGTCGGTCCAGCGCTGCATCGCCTGCTGGATGCGGGGATCGGTAACGAGGTCCGAGTACTGTGCCTGAGCAATGCTGCGCTCCCAGCCGAGGTGAACCGCGACGGGTTCTGTGAATACCTCCTTGAGCGCGACCTCGGTCGCGGCTTTCGTGTCACCGCGCAACGCGAGCATGGCCAGCCGGGTCATCGGCTCATTCTCAGGATCCATGCCGTAGGCACTGGCCCAATCCAACAGACTGTCCAAGCGCCTCTCAAGCTCGGGTTTCGGCACTGTCTGGTACCAGGCGTCGATGGCCGCGAATTGTGCAACGCGGTGTTTGAGCGGCGCCTGCGGCGCGTCGATGTCGAACATGCCGGGATATCGGCTTTCGAGCCACGCAAATTCGTCAGCCAGGCTGTCGTTGCGAGCCGCCGCCCGCAACAGGTATTGCACTGCGCCACCGAACGCGAAGCGCCGGTCGTCCACATCCGCCACAATTGCCCGGCGAGCGCTAGCGAGGCTGGCTTCTTCGTCGTTGGCACTGAGTGCTCGCTGCAGTTCAATGCGGAAAGCAATTTCGCTCGTCGGCGCGATCGCAAGAACGCGATTCCGGAAATCGTCACCTTCGTCGATCAGTTCGAGTTCGTACAAAAACCCTGCGACGATTCCCGGGAGCTCGTGATCGCGGGGATCGACCTCGATGGCTTTCAGGAACTGCTGAATGAATTCAACGCCGTCGTTGTCGTGCAGACCGAGCCTCGCAAGCTTCGCGTATGCGTTAGGTTGCGCCGGCTCGATCTCGAGTGAATCGAGCAGCGCTCGGCGCGCGCGGTCATGCTGGTTGAGGCGCGCGTAGATGGAACCGAGCTCGTAATGAATTCGCGGGTTCAGCGGGTCGCCCGCAAGCGCCTCGCGCAAGAGATCGCGCGCTCGCTCGAACTGCTTCGTTCCCTCGAGGAGTCGCACCAGCAGAATCCGCACTTCGAGATCTTCCGGATTCCCGCGAAGCAGGTCGTCGAGTTGCGCGATTGCGTCAAAGAATGCCTCGGGCTCGCCCTGCTTGCCCTGCATCATCGTGTCCGCGAACAGTCGGATCGCCTGCGCGGGAATATTGTTCGGGGCCACGTTCAGGACCTGGTCTGTGATCGCGCGGATTTCCGCGTAGGCCCGGGTGTCGAGCATCAGCCCCGTCTCCATCTGCTGGAGGAAGTTGTAGGCGAGCGCCGTCTTGGCGTCGTTGAAGTCGGGGTCGATGACCAGAGCGCCCTTGAGCAGGTTTTCCGACGCCTGGAGCCCGCCATACGAATACGTTGCGCGCTGTTTCAGCGCCTGCAGGTACAGGTCGTAGGCGTCCGGATCCTCCGTGGTGACGCCCTCGATGTCCGCATCCGGCCGTGTCGGCAGCAGCGAGGCGGACAGCGCACCGCCAACCCGCTCCGCGATTTCGTCCTGAATCGCAAAGATATCGTCGAGCGTGCGGTCGTAGGACTCCGACCAGATGTGAAAGCCGTCATCGGCGCGGATCAGCTGCGCCGTTATGCGTACCCGATTGCCGGCCCGCTGCACGCTGCCCTCGAGCACGTGGGCAACGTCGAGGGCCGCCGCAATCTCTCGAATCGTCTTGTTCTGGTTCTTGAAGGCAAAACTCGATGTGCGTGCAGCAACTTTGAGATCGGGTATCTGTGCCAGCATGTGCAGCAGCGTCTCGGTCAGGCCGTCCGAGAAATACTCGTTGTCTCGTTCATTCGACAGGTTCACGAACGGCAGCACCGCGACTGATGCCGTCGTTACCGGTGTGGACAGCAACGGCTGTTGCGATGTTTGCCGCGCGCTCAGGAGTGCTAGCGTGACGAGCAGGATGACGACCGCCGCGACGGTGACGATGCTGAGTCGATTCACCATTCGCCGCGTCGTGGGTGCCGACTCGTCGACCTCGTGTTGCCGCTTGACCCCGTCAGGCGTGATTTGGAACAGCCAGGAAAACACGACGGCCGGAATGAAGCCGAACGCAAACAGCAGCACAACCGCGCGCGACATCCACTCCGGAGCGCCGAGCGCCGACAGGATCGTCATCAGCACCTCGGTCAGCAGCCAGCCGACCACGAGGTATGCGAATGCGACGCGCAGGACGTTGCGGCGCCTGAGTTCTTCGAAAAATGACACTGAGACGTCCGCCAAGTCCGGAATCTTGTTGAATTATATCAACGGCAATTTTGCATTGGATGCAACAAACCGACCAATGGTTCGCTTAAATCGCAAATTTTTACGCACACGGGATATCAGCCCCCGGCCACGGCGCCGACGATCCGGAACGGCTCGGCGCCGGTCGCTATGGATTTCGGCAATTCGGCATCGGGCGACTCGTGGGAGACGTCCTCACCGGCCGCGAAGAAGCGGACTCTGGGCCGGCGTTTCAGAGAAACGTGCTCGCGTACCGTACCCCGGAGCATCGGATAGCGCGCTTCGAGCGCATCGAGAATTCCGCGCTGTGTGACCGGGCCGTCGATCTGGATCGTGACCTCTCGATCGCAGCGCGCCAGTACCTGCAGGTGGTACGGCAACGCAACGCGGATCATGACAGCGTCTGTGCCTCGACGGACAGCACCGCCGGCAGATCGCGGACGATCGGGGCCCAGGTGTCGCCGCTATCGCTGGACCCGTACACCTGCCCGCCCGTCGTGCCGAAATAGATACCGCAGGGGTCAGCCTTGTCTACGGCCATCGCATCGCGTAACACGTTCACGTAGCAGTTTTCCTGCGGCAGGCCGTTTGTGAGCGCTTCCCAGGTCTCGCCGCCGGAGCGGCTGCGATAGACGCGCAGCTTGCCGTCGGGAGGGTAGTGCAGCGAGTCGCTCAGAATGGGCACGACATAGATCGTTTCCGGGTCATATGCATGCACTGCGATCGGAAACCCGAAGTCGCTCGGTAAGTTGCCGCTGACTTCGCGCCATGTATCTCCGCCGTCGTCACTGCGCATAACGTCCCAGTGTTTCTGCATATATAAGGTATCGGGTCGGGATGGATGAATCGCGATCCGGTGAACGCAGTGGCCGACTTCCGCTGTCGGATCCGGTATTTGCTCGGAGTGCAGTCCGCGGTTGATCGCTTTCCAGGATTTGCCGCCATCGTCCGTTCGAAACGTGCCGGCCGCCGAGATGGCGCAATAAATCCGGTCCTTGTTCTCCGGATCCAGCACGACCGTGTGCAGGCACATGCCGCCGGCACCCGGCGCCCAGTCCGGTCCGGTTTCGTGGCCGCGCAACGCGGCAATTTCGTGCCACGTCCGCGCGCCATCCGTCGTCTTGAACAAAG
This sequence comes from Woeseiaceae bacterium, assembly GCA_041598895.1. Classification (GTDB taxonomy): domain Bacteria; phylum Pseudomonadota; class Gammaproteobacteria; order Steroidobacterales; family Woeseiaceae; genus UBA1847. Next base: position 7,489 of record JBFHXQ010000069.1, read on the forward strand.
CCGCATCCTCGACGCCCGCGTAGCAGGTGTCCGGATCGTCGAGCGATGGCTCCAGGTGCCAGACGCGCGCAAACTCCCACGGGTGCTGCGTGCCGTCGTACCATTGATGCGTCGACAATGGCTTGCCGGTTTCTTCAGACGTGTCGTAGACGAATTTATTGCTTTCGCCCTGCGGCAGGCCGTCCGGCGACACCGCGGGTTCCGTTGCGTCCGAGCCTGGCTGCATCCAGGTTTTGCCGCCATCGTCGGACCGCTGAATGATCTGTCCGAACCAGCTCGAGCTCTGCGACGCGTAGATGCGATCCGGCTCAACGGGCGATCCGTTCACATGATAGATCTCCCAGCCGGCAAAGAACGGCCCGTCGATCGACCAGTCTGTTCGCTGCCCGTTCGAGGTAAGAATGAAGGCACCTTTACGAGTGCCGACCAGAAGGCGAATTGCGGTCACGACGACTCCCCGAATTGTTCTTCAAAAAAGACCCGATACGTCAATTGTGGCCCAGTCCACGAAAAATGCCACGCGTAACGGCGCTTGCTGGCCGAGGCGGTTAATTGCCCACGTAGCGCGCGTACAGGCTGCGTGCCACGTCGGCCTCCGTCGTGCCTTTGATAATCGCGCGCCCGTCCGCGAACAGTGAAATTTCGTAACGCTTATTACTTTCTGTGATATCGGCACGAAGCAGGTGCTCGTTGACGCGGACGTTGCCGTGCTCGCGTAAACGTGTCGCAAGCGCCTGCAGATCGATCGCATCGGCCGCGTCCCGATGCCGCAGCTGAACGGCATCGCGTCCGCACAGCGACGTCGCCTCGGAACCGACGTGGCCGTCGAGGTAGTCGAAGCGCGCGTGTTTACAACACGGGCAGTCACCCTTTGCGTAGGCGTTTTCCACGTTGAGCTGCAAAATCTCGTTCGCCCACAGGTCGAGGTTCAATAGCGTTCTGTTTACGCGTTCGAAATTGCCGGTCAATATTTTCAACGCTTCGGCAACTTCGAAATTTGCGATGACGCCGACGGTCGTGTTCATGACGCCGACCGTATCGCACGTCGGGCTCGCGCCCGGCGGTGGTGCCTCCTCAAACAGGCAGCGTAAGCAGGGGGTGGCCAAGTTATCCCCTCCGGATTCCCAGGGGGCGCTGCCGTCGCCGTGCGGCAGAATCGCAAAAGCCATGCCGGTCGCGCCGACGGCCGCACCGTAGACATAGGGCAGCGCGTGCTTTACCGCAAAATCGTTGGCGAGATAGCGCGTTTCGAAATTATCCAGCCCGTCGACGAAGATGTCGGCGCCGCGCGCAAATCGCGCGATGTTCGTGTAATTGATGTCGTCCACGATCGGTGTGATTCGCACGCTCGAATTGACTGCTGCGAGTTTGCGGGCGGCAGCGATGGCTTTCGGATCGGCATTGGCGACGTCCTGCTCGTCGAACAGCACCTGCCGCTGCAGATTCGTGAGCTCGACAAAGTCGCGATCGATGATGACCAGATGGCCGACGCCCGCCCGCGCCAGCATGTCTGCCGCAACGCTGCCGAGGGCCCCGCAGCCGAGCAGGATGGCCGTGGAGTCTTGCAGCCGGCGTTGGCCCTCCGCGCCGAAACCCGGCAGCAGCATTTGTCGGTGGTAGCGATCGAACCCGTCAGTCATCGCATTGACGTTACCACGTTACGCACACCCGCCGAGGATCTGCCTGACCAGCCTTACACGATACCCGACCGCTCCCGATCAATCGAAAATCGCCCTCAGCCTGGAGACACCCTCCCGAATATCATCCTCGCCGTAATGCGCGAAACTCAGGCGCAGGTAATTTCGCAAATCGCCTTTGCTGGAGAACACGGACCCGGGCTGAAAGCCTGTCTCGAGCGCGCGCGCGCGGTTGCGCAGAGCCGCAGTATCCAGCGACGCATCGAAGCACAGCCAGAAAAAATACCCTCCGTCGGGGCGCGACCAGGTTGCCAGTCCGTCGAAATATTCGGTCAGCGCGGCATGCATCGCGTCGACGCGCGCCCGGTAAGCCGTACGCAGCCTCTCGATGTGCGCGTCGACGAGGCCTGCATCGATCGCGTAGCGAACCACGTGCGAGGCGAAGTGATTGATGCTGCCGCCGCTGCTGACGAAGCCGTTCGCCGTCAGCGCGCCCCGCAAAGACTTGGACGTCTGGATCCAGCCGAGGCGCAGTGCGGGTGCGAGAATTTTCGAGAACGAGCCGAGCGACACGACCGCGTCGCTTCCCGTCATTGCGCCGTATGCGGCTGCCGGCGGACCCTCGTAGTACAGGAGCTGGTAGACCTCATCGGCAACGACGCGGAAATCGTGGCGCCGAGCCAATTCCACGATGCGAGCCCGTCGCGAAGCCGTTGTGCACATGCCCGTCGGATTTTGAAAACTCGGAATCGTGTAAAAGAATGCGGGTCGTGTCCGCGCCAGTGCCGATTCGAGGGCACCGATGTCAGGGCCGTCGCTGTCCACGGGGATGCTGACGATCTCGAGGCCGTGATCGCGAAAAATCTGAAACGCGAGAAAGTAGCTCGGTTCCTCGACGAAGACGGCGTCCCCGGGCTTTGCGAAAACCGTCGATACCAGATCAATCGCCTGCGAGTTGCCGCCCGTCAGGAACAGCGTCTCGGGTCCGGCATCGACGCCATAGTGCCGGGTCAGGAAGCCGGCCAGTGAATCGAGAAAGCGGGGGTCCCCGGGCAAGGTTCCGTAATTCAGGTCGAACGGCTGGGCGTCCGCGAAAAATGCGTCGCTCGCTGCCTGTACGAGATCGACCGGCAACAAATCCGCCGACGGTTGGCCGATGCCGAGATTGATCGTTCCGGGCGGCGGCGCTTCATCAAACGTAGCGGGTCGGGTCACTTCGGCATCGATCAGGCGCTGGCGCGATGCACGTATTTTCGGACGCCCGCATGGTCGCCGTCCAGGAAACGTCGAATATTTTGAGCGGACATGCGCCGGTTTTTTTGAATCGAGTCGTCGGAATAGAATGCCACGTGCGGCGTGAGGATAACGTTTTGTCTGCCGACCAGGCGCGATTCCTGCAGATTCGGCGACTCGTCCTCGAGGACGTCGAGACCGGCCGCCGAAATGGCGCCCGATTCCAGCGCTTCGACCAGGGCATCCTCCTCTATCAGCGCGCCACGTGCGCAGTTGATCAGGATGGGGCGCTTTTTCATTTGCCGGATCGCAGCTGAATCGATCAGGTGCCGATTGTCGCTGCTTA
>JBFHXQ010000070.1:0-10693 GCA_041598895.1 Woeseiaceae bacterium
AAATCAGGAGCGGCGTGTCCATCATCAGGCCATGCATGGTTCTTATTCCTTGTTTGGTCAAGCGCAGTAATCTATCAGAACTCGGACATTCGGGGAGCACGGCCGCGCGCTCCTGTCCCGCAACCCACGCCAGTAGCCGGCAGCAGCCGACGCCGGATATCGCAGGCGGCCGGTCCGCAGGATGGACCGTCAGTCTTTTCCTGGCGAGCCGGGGCCCGCAAAAAACCAGATGATCAGGCCAAGCACGGGCAACAGAGCGACAACAACGATCCACAGGATCTTGCGGCCGGTCGTCGCCGGGCTATCGAGGATTCGGATCACTGCATAAACCCACAGTACGACGTGCAGCAGTGCGAAAAAACTCAGTTCACCCATGCCGGTCGTCTCAGCGAACTTCCTGCAGGATCGTAAGCGTGTCCATTTTCACCGTGTCGGCTACCGCCGCGGCCGCACCCTCCTCGGATTGGAGGAAAGCTTCAAACGCGACGAGGTCCTCGAGCTCGATCAGGAGGCCAGTCAGATTCGGATTATCTCGATGCTGAAATACGCGCACCTCAGTCACACCGTGCCGCAAAAAATCGTTGCGACGGCTGTCTTCGCGTTGCCATGCGTTAAGCCACGTTGCGGCGTCCGCGACATCGTGCGTCGCAATCAGCGCCGTGTCGCTTTGCGCAACAGGGCCTGCGGCGGACCCGTCACTGTTCCAGATATCGTTCGTAATGCGCCATTCGCCATCGATACGCTGCCAGATTTCGACAAACTTGCCACGATCCACCAGGCTGCCATCCGCAGTCTGGAGCACAAACGTGCCGACGTTATAGCCAAGATCACCTGCGGAACTGGCATCGACCACAGTCAGGTCGCCACGCAAGCCGGCGGCGACCATTTCGCCGAACGCAGCCCTGACGGCGTTTTTTCCAACCGCCATCTCGGCATTCGGCGCGAGCACTCGTGCATCGTCCGCGTAAAGCGTGACCAGCGTATCGACGTCACCCGCATTCAGGGCCTGTTCCCAGCGATCCGACAGTGCGGCAATTTCGGCGTTTGCTTGTACCGCTACGGGCTGCGACTCGCCGCAGGCCGCAAGCACAAGAGAAACGAACAGGAAAGGAACTATACGTAGCATGGCGAATCTCCCGCAGACGCGATCCGGCAAGATCGCTGAACCCCAGCCCAAAGTCTCAGGCCGGCATTGATTATTGTCATTCGTGAACGATATTCGCGTGTCAAAGCCTAGCAGATCGCGGGCTCCCTAATCACTGAAGAAGTACATGCCGAGTGTTTCAGCAACGCAGGCTGGCTTGCGCTCGCTCTCGACCTCGATGCGCACCTCCGAGGTGAGCAGCAAGGCACCGGCGCGGCGGCGAGCCTGCAGCACTTTGGCGCGGGCGCGCACGCGCGCGCCGGACTGAACGGGCGTATAGAAACGCACCTTGTTGACACCGAAATTGATGGCGCGCTCCAGATTCCGGACCTCGACGAAGTCGACGGTCAGTGTGGGTATGAGGGCCAGCGTCAGGTAGCCGTGAGCAATCGTCTTGCCGTCGGGCAATTCCCTCGCGGCACGTTGCGTGTCGACGTGAATCCATTGATAGTCGCCGGTCGCCTCGGCAAACTGGTCGATGCGATGCTGGTCAACGACGACCCAGTCCGAAAGGCCGACCTCGTGCCCCTCCAGCTCTTTCGCTTCCTCGACCGATCGTATGCTGTACAAGCCGTGACCTTTGTTATGCATTAGTTGGCGTTACGGTGTCCCAACAAAAACACACCTGACGCGCCCTCGCAAGCCCGTAAACCGGGATTTTCGGGCGAATGGGCGTTTTACCGGACGGAACGGGGGCCTATACTTTGTTGAGCACACATAACGATTTGCCGGGGTCATTTCTCTAGCGCGTTTGCGACTGCGCATGGCGCACGCTGTTGAACGTCGCACACAGCCGGGATACGAACTTCAATGGACGACGGAGATGCTGCCGTGTTCGCTGCTATCCTGGCAGCGGGAACGAGTGCCCGCTTTGGGGCCACCAAGCAGCTCGAGACATTCGCCGGTACGCCGCTCGCCGCACGCGCCTGTCGGGCCGCGGCCGCTGCATTTGGCGCCCGCACGGCGCTGATCGTCGGCCATGACATGCAGGCGGTTATGCAGGCCTGCATGCCTATGCCGGGCTTCGTCGTGGTCAATGACGCCTACGCCGCCGGCGTCGGCACATCGATTGCACGCGCCGCCCGTGCGCTCGACCACGTCGCCGATGCTATTGTCATCGTGCTCGCCGATCAGCCGCTGGTAACGTCAACGCACCTGGCGGCGCTCGCCGACCGCTGGACAGGTGGCGACATCGACATCGTCGCAACCCGCTTTGCAGACACGCTCGGGCCGCCGTGTCTGTTCGGACGCCGCTGTTTTTCGGAGCTTGCGTCCCTGACCGGCGACACCGGAGCGCGGGCCGTGCTCAACGACCGCCGTTTCGAACTTCATGAGGTCGTGTTCGAGCCGGCCGCGGTGGACATCGATCGGGTTGCAGACATTGCGGCAGCGTCAGAAGGGCTCGCCGATACGCAGGACTGAACGCGCGGACTATTCGGTTGCGACACGCTCTGTCAGGTGCGCCGCGCAGCGCTCGCAGTTAACCCAACCCGAATGTCCGTCGACGTAGTGCTCCTTTTTCCAGATCGGCAGCCGGACCTTGAGTTCGTCAATGATGAATCGGCACGCCCGAAACGCGGCGTCGCGGTGCGCCGACGCCACACCGACCCAGACCGCACAATCGCCGATTTCGAGCATGCCCGTCCGATGCACACACTGCGCGCTCAAGGGCCCGAAGCGGCGCCGCGCATCTGCGAGGATATTCGCGCATTCGCTGACTGCGAGCGGCTCGTACGCCTCGTACTCGAGGCGCAACACTTCCTTGCCTTCGTTCGTGTTGCGCACCCAGCCTTCGAAGCTGCAGTAGGCACCCGCGGCAGGATCGAACAGCCCGCGACGCAGTGCGTCGGGATCGATCGCGGCGGACGTGATTCGCAACATCTCAACCACCTGCGACAGGGGGAAACAGCAGTACGGTATCTCCGTCCGTGACCGGTGCGTCCCAGTCGACCATGACGTCGTTTACGGCGACCTTGCAGTGCCCCGTCGGCTCGTCCGACCCGTGTTTCGCGCGGGTTGCATGGAACACGTCGCGAGCGGTAGCCGCGTCGATCGACAAAGTCTCCGAATCGCAGCCCGCATTCTCGCGAAACATTGCGAAATAGCGCACGGTGATCGTCTTCATGATGCCGCCTCGAGTATGCTCGACGCGAGATCTTCGGGCGTGTTGACGTTGTCGAGCGCCGACGGGTCTGGCTGTTCGAGAAGACGCGTGTCGGACCGGATCAGTATCTTTCTGGGACAAACTACGCCGTCACCGATGAAACGATGAATGATCGCCTCGCTTCCGCGTCGATAAACGGCGCACAGCGGTTCCGGCAAGCCGTCATGGCTGCTCCGGTAGGCCGTAAACGGCTGGCCATCGGAGAAGTGCTCAATCAGGTATTCGAGCGTGCCGCGGTCGACATTCGGCAGGTCGCAGGCGACGACGAGCCAGTCCCTGTCCGGGTATTCCTCGAGCGCAGACAGTATGCCGGCAATCGGCCCCATGTTCGCGTAACGATCCACGATTTGCGGGAATCGTTGTCGCTCCGGTTCATCGCTCTGATCGGTTCGCGTCGAAACGAACGCCCGGACCGTCACCTGTCCGAGCAGCTCGGCGAGATACGCGAGCTGACTCTGCCCTTTCCGCGTCAGGAGCGCCTTGTCGCGCCCCATACGCTGGCTTCGACCACCCGCCAGAACCAGTCCGTAAAGCCCTTCACTCATCGCGGGCAAAATCCTGCTTGCCGCCGGACTTGGACATCAGGCGCGTGTCGGCGATGACGATGTCGTGCGACAGTGCCTTGCACATGTCGTACACGGTCAGCGCTGCAACGCTGGCGCCGGTCAGCGCTTCCATTTCAACACCGGTCTTGTGATACACGCGACAGTAGCAGTCGATGACGGCGCGGTCGCCGTCGATCTCGATCGTGATTTTGCAGTTTTCGAGGCCCAGCGGATGGCAAAACGGAATCAGCTCATGCGTGCGTTTTGCCGCCATGACACCTGCGATGATTGCCGTTGCAAAAACGGGTCCCTTCTTCGTGGCAATCTCTCCGCCGGCAAGCTCCGCCAGCACGGAGGCCGGCAACCTGAGCGTTGTGCGGGCGTGGGCCTCGCGATCTGACGCCTGTTTGCGGCTGACGTCGACCATCGCGGGTCGATTGTTCTCATCAATGTGACTCAGTTTCGCCACTCATCCACCGATCCGGTACATTTCGACCTTGCGCAGCGCGTGTGCTTCCGCGAAATCGGGCCGGCGGAGCTCGCTGTATCGGTCGGCACGCTGCAGCCAGATTCGCGACAAAATCTCGGAAAGCTCGTCGTCGTCGGCACCATTGCGCAGCGGCTCACGCAGGTCAGTCCCCTGGGTCGCGAACAGGCAGGTGTAGAGAATGCCGTCCGCAGACAGTCGCGCGCGGCTGCAGCTGCCGCAAAACGGCGCCGTTACTGACGATATGAATCCGATTTCGCCTTGCCCGTCGACGTATGCGTAGCGCCTTGCGACTTCTCCCGGATAGTTGCGGTCGACGGATCGCAGCGGCCAGCGTGCGTGCACCGCTTGCTTCAGTTCCCGCGACGGCACGACCTGCTCCATGCGCCAGCCGTTGCGATTGCCGACGTCCATGAATTCGATAAGGCGCACGATGTGCCCGGTACCGCGGAAATGCTCCAACAAATCGAGCACGGTATGATCGTTTACGCCGCGCTGCACGACGACATTGATCTTGATCGGAATCAGGCCCGCGCGGTTCGCTGCGTCAATGCCGGCGAGGACGGCATCCAGATCACCGCGTCCTCCACTCATGTGCGCGAATACCACGGGGTCCAGGCTGTCGAGACTGACGGTCACGCGGTGCAAACCCGCTTCCGCCAGCGCATCCGCCGTGCCCGAGAGCAGCATTCCGTTCGTCGTCATCGCGAGGTCCTGAACGTCTGGCAAGCGGGCAATGCCGGCGACGAGTTCGGCGATTTTCTTGTCGAGCAGGGGCTCGCCGCCCGTCAAGCGAATCTTCGACACGCCGAGACGCGTTGCAACGCTGACGATCTTCAGGATTTCGGAGTGCGTCAGGCGCTCACGGCGGGTCAGGAATTCGTAGTCGGCGTGATATTCCGAGGCCGGCATGCAGTACGGACAGCGGAGATTGCAGCGATCGAGCAGCGAGATCCTGAGGTCGTGCAGCGGCCGCGCCAGCGCATCGCGCGTCTCGCGCGCGACAGGCTCGGGCACATCGTCCGGAATAAGATGCGATGTCATGGCTCAATTCTGCCCGAACTCGGGATAGCTGTATAAGGCATTGACCGCCGGCAAGCTGCAGAGTTTGCTCCGTAACGGCATCGAAATGCCCGGGATTGGCGTTTATTGTGCACTGCAGCATAACATAGCCGCCGCCCGGCCGGTGCCGTCGGGTGCCGGCGATGCTAAGCTCCGCCGGCTGCTGCCGGCGGCGGCACAGGATCAGACGACGAAAAGGATCGGAAAACCCCATGCACGTTACGTTCACTGACCAGGAACTCGCGTTTCGGGACGAAGTACACGAGTTCTTCAAAAATCACATTCCCGCCGATATACGCGAGAAACAGGAGCGCTACGCGCCCCTCACGCGCGACGACCACATCCGCTACCAGAAATGTCTTTACGAGCGCGGCTGGGCAGCCCCGAATTGGCCCGTTGAGTACGGCGGAACGGGTTGGAGCTCGATCGAGCAATACATATTTGCGAACGAGATGGCCGAAGCGAATGCTCCCGATGTCATTCCGTTCGGGCTCAAGATGGTCGGGCCGGTGGTTTATACCTTCGGGAATAACGAGCAGAAGACCCGGTTTTTGCCGGACATACTGGCGAGCAACGTCTGGTGGTGTCAGGGGTACTCCGAACCCGGGTCCGGTTCCGACCTTGCGTCGTTAAAGACCCGGGCGGATATGGCCGGTGATCACTACGTTGTCAATGGCACGAAGACCTGGACGACGCTTGCGCAGCACGCCGACTGGATATTCTGTCTCGTGCGCACGAGCTCCGATGTCGCGAGGCGCCAGGAAGGCATCAGCTTTCTCCTGATCGACATGCGCTCCCCCGGAATCACCGTCAAGCCGATCATAACGATCGATGGTAGCCACGAAATCAACGAAGTGCATTTCGAAGATGTCGAAGTTCCGGTCCAAAACCTCGTCGGTGAGGAAGGAAAGGGCTGGACCTATGGCAAGGTGCTGCTGCAACACGAGCGCACCGGCACCGCGCGGGTTGCCGGTTCGAAGTACAGACTGAAGAAACTGCGGGCACAGGCCAGCCGATCCGTACGGGGCGCAGAGCCTCTCGCCGAGGACCAAAACTTCATGCGCAAGGTCGCGGCGACCGAGGTCGAGCTCAAGGCGCTCGAATTCACGGAACTTCGAACGTTGGCAGCGGTTGCCTCAGGTAACGCTCCCGGGCCCGAATCGTCAATTTTGAAATTCAAGGGCACGGAAATACAGCAGGCGATCGACGCGCTGTACATGGAAGCAGCGGGCTACTATGCGCTGCCGTACGTCCCGGACCAGTTTCGACTGGAAGTCCCGAACGCCGAACGGGTCGGCGAAGGTGCCGAAACGCTCTCGGCCCTGCGCTACTTCAACGATCGCAAGGTATCCATTTACAGCGGCTCCAACGAGATCCAGAAAAACATCATTGCCAAGCACGTGCTCGGTCTTTAGAGGCTTTTTGATCATGGACTTTTCTCTCAGCGAAGAGCGCCTGATGCTCGAAGACAGCATCGGCAAATTCATCGCAAATGACTACGACTTCGACACTCGCCAGAGATATGCGTCAAGCGACACGGGATACAGTCCCGACGTCTGGAAACAGTTCGCGGATCTTGGCTGGACAGCAGTTCCGTTTAGCGAAGCCGATGGAGGTTTCGGTGGTGGCCCCCTGGATGTCATGATCCTGATGCAGCAGTTCGGCCGCGGACTCATCGTCGAGCCGTATCTGGAAAACGTCGTGCTCGCGGGCGGTGTGCTTCAGCGAACGGCCAGCGACGCGCAGAGAGCCCGGTGGCTCATGCCGTTGATCGGCGGCGAGCTGCAGGTCGCGCTCGCATTCGCCGAACCGCAGAGTGGCTACGATTCGGCACACGTGATCACGCGCGCTGAAAAGCAGGGCGACACCTGGGTGCTGAACGGCATGAAAGGCGTCGTTCTGAACGGCGGCAATGCGGACATGATAATAGTGCCGGCGCGCACGTCCGGCAGGAATCGCGACGAGGCCGGAATTACCCTCTTTGCCGTGCCGGCCGAGACCCGTGGCCTGACGCGCCGTGATTACGCGACCGTCGACGGCCGCCGCGCGGCAGAGATCGCGCTCGCAGGCGTAGAGGTTGGCCCCGATGCCGTGCTCGGCGAGATCGGCAGCGGCTTCACCGCACTCAATGCGGCGATCGACGATGCGACGCTGGCCGTATGTGCCGAGGCGGTCGGTATCATGCGCATCCTGACCGATAAGACCGTCGAATACTCAAAGAATCGCGTGCAATTCGGCGTGCCGATTGGCAGCTTCCAGGCGCTGCAGCACCGGATGGTGGACATGCTGACGGCCTGCGAGCAGTCGCTGTCGCTGTTGATGTGGGCGACGATGGCGCAGTCGGAGCAGACCGACGAGGCGCAACGCGCAGTCAGCGCCATCAAGTACCAGATCGGCACAGCAGGCCAGAAAGTCGGGCAGGAAGCCGTGCAGCTGCACGGCGGCATGGGCGTCACCTGGGAGCTGGACATAGGGCACTATTTCAAGCGACTCACGGTGATCGGCCAGATGTTCGGCAGCGCGGACTGGCATCTCGACAAGCTGGCAGCCTGAGCCATCCCGCGTGCCGTAGCTGAAACAGCGTGTTCGGAGACGTTATCGCGGCGCTCTTTGCGACCCGGCAGGAGCTGCTGTGGCTCACGACATTATTGCTCGACCTGTCCGGCACGGTCGTGCTGTATCGCCTGTTCGGCAAGGCGGGCCTGCAGGTCGCGATCGCCACCGCAATCATTCTTGCCAACCTACAGGGCCCGAAGCTGACCGTCATTTTCGGGCTGCAAACAAGTCTGGGCGTCATCTTCTACTCCAGCATATTTTTCGCGACGGACGTACTGAGCGAAAACTACGGTAAGGCAGGGGCGGCCTGATAAACTTCGTCTAACGTTTGCAGGAGGGCAGAACAATGACAATCCGGACCCTGTATCTGTTCCTCGCGGTCGTCGGCGCCGTCATACCGTATGTGTTTTTTGTGCAGCATTTTCAGGTGGCGGGCATTGGGCTCGGGTCGTTTGTCGGCGCGCTTTTTGCGAACGGCGCGGCCGGCGGTTTCAGTGCCGACCTGCTGATCTCTTCGCTCGTCTTCTGGATCTCGATATTCGCGCGCAACAGGCGGCATGACGGCCCGTCACCGTGGCCGTATGTCGCGGTCAACCTGCTGGTCGGATTGTCCTGTGCGCTCCCGCTGTATCTCGCCATGTCGGCGCACAAGCATTCGCCCGCAGCCGCATAAGCCCGATGACACCCTGCGGCATCATTACGTTCACGACCGATTTCGGTCACAAGGGTCCGTTTGCCGCGGTCATGAAGGGCGTTATCCTCGATCGCCTGCCGGATGCGCGCATCATCGACCTGGCGCACGACATTCCGGCACAGTGGCCGCCCGAGGCCGGCTTCTGGGTTCGCCGTGCCTACCGTTACTTTCCGTCGGGCAGCGTGCATCTCGCCATCGTCGATCCGGGTGTCGGTACGGAGCGGGACATCCTGCTGGTCGAATTCGACGGCCACTGCTTCATGGCGCCGGACAACGGCCTCCTGGCGACAATCATGGACAGCGACGGTGCGCGCGTCTTTCGGCTGCACGATCGGGCATTCGCAATGCTGGGTATCGAAAGCCCGAGCGCCACGTTCCATGGCCGGGACATCTTCGCCCCGGTCGCAGCCGAAATTGCAGCGGGACGGACGACGCTCGCCGATATCGGCGAGCCCAAAACCGACTGGGCACCTGCCTGGCTGGACAAGCCCGAGGTTGCGCGGGATCGAGTCAACGGGGTAATCGTGACGGTCGACACGTTCGGCAACCTGATCAGCAACATCGATGCCGCGCTGATACAGGCGTTTGCGTCACCGGTCGCGCACATCGCAGGCCACGCGATCGAGATGCGCCAGACCTATGGGCAGGTCCAACCGGGCGACTACCTCGCACTCGTGAATTCCTTCGGTGTTCTCGAGATCGCGCGTGCCGAAGGAAATGCCGCGGACGGGCTGGGCAGTGATCGCGGTGCCCCGATCGCCGTGACGGACGGCGCAGCCGCCTAAGCGTTCGTACGCGCCTCGAGCATTGCCTGACGCTCGATCTTTGCCCACGAGTCGCGCAGCGTGACGATCCGATTGATAACGGGTAACACGCCGCCGTCCTCGGAATCGACACAGAAGTAGCCCAGCCGCTCGAACTGAACGGCAGTGCCCCGGGCGAGATCTCGCAGTGACGGTTCGAGCTTGGCCGTTACGGTTTCGAGTGAGGCCTCATTCAATACGCTTGCAATCTCATCCGCCGTATTGGGGTCCGGCACGGTGAACAGCCGATCGTAGAGATTAATCGTCGCGTCGAAGCCGTGCTCGACGGAAACCCAATGTATTGTGCCCTTGACCTTGCGCTCACTGGTTCCCGTGCCGCTGCGTGTGGCCGGGTCATAGCTGCAGCGCAGCTCGACGACTTCGCCGGCCTCATTCTTGATGACGTCGTCGCACTGCACGATGTAGGCCCCACGCAGACGCACCTCTCCGCCCGGCTTGAGCCGAAAGAATTTCCTCGGTGCGTCCTCCATGAAATCGTCGCGTTCAATCCAGAGTTCGCCCGTGAAGGGCACATCGCGCGTGCCGAGCTTCGGCTGATTCGGATGGTTCATCGCCTGCACGATCTCGGTCTGGCCGCGCGGGTAATTCGTCAGCACGACTTTCAGCGGCCTGAGCACAGCCATGCGGCGTTCTGCCGACTCGTCGAGGAATTCGCGCACGCAGTTCTCGAGCAAACCGAGCTCCAGGACCTTGTCTTTTTTCGTGACGCCGCCACGCGCGACGAACTCGCGCAGCGCGGCGGCCGGGTAGCCGCGGCGCCGCATACCGGCAATTGTCGGCATGCGCGGATCGTCCCAGCCGGACACGACGCCATCGGCGATGAGGCCAGCGAGCTTCCGTTTACTCGTGATCGTGTACGCGAGATTCAAACGCGAGAACTCGATTTGTCGCGGCCGGTGCGGCAGATCGAGGTGATCGAGAAACCAGTCGTACAGCGGCCGATGATCCTCGAACTCAAGCGTGCACAGCGAGTGCGTGATGCCCTCAAACGCGTCTGACAGCGTATGCGCAAAGTCGTACATTGGATAGATGCACCAGACATCGCCCGTATGCTGATGGCTGACATGCCGGATCCGGTACAGCGTCGGATCGCGCAGGTTCACATTCGGCGCCGACATGTCGATCTTTGCGCGCAGAACGTGCTCTCCATCGGCAAAATCGCCAGCGCGCATGCGCTGAAACAGGTCCAGGTTTTCGTCGACACTGCGGGTTCGGTA
>JBFHXQ010000071.1:0-10598 GCA_041598895.1 Woeseiaceae bacterium
CGTCGAGGCACTGCTCGCGCAGCCGGGGCCAACGGATACGGACATCGAGCGCGCCACCTCATGGTTGCGGAACCTGACTCGGTGGCTGTATCGGCTCGGCGACCGCCTGCCGTTTTTGATCCCACACCTCGCTTCCGAACGCATGGAGCTGCATCTGCGCGATCTGCGCCGCTATACGCTGGATCAAAACGGCATCGGAGAGCACGCCCGCGCGATGCTCAAGGTATCGCTGAAAGCCGCCGCGCAGCGTGCTCGCCCGATCCTGCTCATCGGCCACAGCATGGGATCCGTTATCGCCTACGACGCCCTGTGGCAGCTCAGTCATTGCGACGATGAAGACCTGCAGGTCGATCTGCTCTTGACGATGGGCAGCCCGCTCGGTCAGCGCTATATTCAGAGACGGCTCAAAGGCCACGCTGAAACGGTCGCCCGGCGTTATCCGACGAATATCCGGCGCTGGGTGAATCTGTCGGCGATCGGCGATCTGACGGCAATCGATCCGACGCTCGCTGACGATTTTCGAGAAATGCGGGACTTAAGTCTGGTAGATGCGATCGTCGACTATCCGCTGTACAACTACTTTCGTCTGGACGGGGAGCTGAACGTGCATTCCGAGTATGGCTACCTCGTAAACGACAGTACCGCATCAATCGTCATTGACTGGTGGCAACGGGTCGTGCCGGGCACGAATCGCTGACACCCGGCTACGCGCGTTCCCGGCTCAGGCCGGGTCGAGATTCGGGCGAATGACAATGTCGATGCGGCGGTTGCGAGCGCGCCCCGCTGACGTCTCGTTACTAGCCACCGGCCGCGTTTCGCCGTAACCCGTCGCGATAAGGCGGTAGGTTGGGATACGCATCGCGTTGATCATGTATTGCTGTACCGATTCGGCACGTTCCTGTGACAATTTCTGATTGAAATCGTCGCCGCCATGCGAGTCAGTATGCCCCTCGATAACCAATTCACTGCGCGGAAACACGTCGATCGCTTTCTCGACTTTCGCGAGCAGTTCGAAATTCTCGGGACGGATTTGTGATGCGCCGCTGTCGAACGTGAGGCCTACCAGTCGAAGAATGATCGTGTCACCTTCGCGAAAAACCCGCGCTTGTTCAGGCGTGAACATTTTTTCGACTTTTTCGAATTGCTCCTTAACCCTGGCCTGCGCCTCGAGTCGTTGGACAAGCGCAGCGCGCTCTGCGGTAGCACCGCCGAGACGCTCATCGAGTGCGCGCAGCTCTTCCTCCATGTCCGCGATGCGGATTTCGTTCTCGGCCTGTTCCTGCTGCAGCCGCTGGTTGTCGTTACGCAGTTTGTCGACGTATGCGACGAGCTCCTCGGCGAGACGGTCCGGCCCGTCCTCCATGTCGGGAACGATATCGGCTGCGTCCGAAACCGCGGCGAGGGGCTGTTCCCAGCGCAGGACGAGCTCTTCTACACTTATGTCCTTGTCGCGAACCTTGCGCACGATTTCGGAGAGATAGATTGCATGCTTCGCTTCGTAGTTCGCGCGTCGCGCGAGGCTGCGCGGCAGGTCCGTGTCGTAACGATTTTCATTGAGCTCCCGCTCTGCATCCGCAAGCAACTGCTTGGCCTTGCCGAGCGTGATCGGCGCATACCGGCCGACGCGGGCACGATCGGCGTCGGCAAGCAGCTGACGGGTCTCGCTGAGATACTGGGCCTTGATTGCAACCAGCTCTGCGTCGCGATACAGCGTCGTCGCTTCGATCTTTCGGCGATCCGCACCTTTCAGATCGCCGCGCTCGAGGAGCCGGATCGCGTCGCTGAACTTGCGCTGTGCATCCTGCCAGAGATCGGGTGAGAGCTCTGGCGCCCGCGCGTTTGCGGCATCTTGACGGCTTTTCATGACCTGCGAAAATGCGGTTGCGGCAAGCTGTGCGGCTTCCGTAGCGGCCTTGAAATATCGCGTCGCGTCGGCGGCATTCGAGCGCACGAACTCGATGTTGCGGCCGCGCTCCAGGAGATCTTCGGCGTCCCGATACTCGTCGAGACCGCGCTTGTAATTGCGTGGCGCCAGCAGCTCGGCATTGGCCGCGTCCGCCGCAGCCTTTGCTGCGTCGGCCTCCCTGAAAAAGGTCTCACGGAGCTCGTTTTGCGCGAGCGCGACGCTCACCGAAAGCACGCCCAGAGCGGCAAAACATAGGATTGCCCGAGTTACAGCCATTGACAGGTTCCTTCAGGTAATTGCGTCAGAGGTGCCGCCCAAGCGACAGGCGGTCGAGGTCCGATATTACATATGCTGTAGCGGCAAAACTGTGCGCCGCGTCGCCGAATGCGGCGGATTTTACGCAACCGCGGCACGATACGCGATAGCTCCAGGGCCTCTCGGCCCCGCCTGCGCCGACAGATTGTTGCAGTACAGCAATGTCGGCCGGGTCACGGGGTCCGCTGTGATCGACGTCACCAAATTTCGCTACGGTTCCGTCAAAGCGGGAATTTGTGCTTTGGCTCACAGTCGCCTGGGAGGGCGAATCGTACCCTATGCAACATGTCCGCGAAGTACTACACGCAGTTCATCCTGACCGATGCCGAGTATCACGGCGGTAACGAGTTCAGCGGGGTGGTCGAACTGAGCCAGCCCATGGATGAGGACTCGGATGCAGGTGACATCGAGGCGGTACTTGCACGGAACTTCGACCTGCACAAGAGCGCCGTGAAGCTCGTTAGCTGGTCGCGATTGCACTGAATTCTTCTGGCGTGCCGTAACGCATTCCCCCTGACTCTCCCGGCTTCGGCCGGGATTTTTTTACCCTCCGTCAACGCAGCAATTTTTCAGATCGGCGTTAACGGGCGGTAGAAGTCATGCTCGCATTCACGGCGCCGGCGTGTGTGCCCGGGCATCTGCCGGAGCGCCGCGTAGCGGAGTGCCCCGGGGCGAGTGGAACCCGATGATATTTATATGCGGGCGCCGAGCGGCGATTGGCGATTGCGGATCGCCGGCAACGCGCACCGGTCGTCGACCGGCGGGCCGCCTGTCGAATTGCGGCATTGCCTGGCATCGGAAACGGCTTCGGCATGGCAGCGCAAATCCGAAGTATGCGACAATCGTCGGCCACGTTTTAAGAGCGAACAGAATCACGTATGCGGCCGACCGGTAAACACTTTCGCGGTATCCCGATTATCGAGAGCGGTCAGAAGTACCGGACCGACGCGGGCTTTACCGCTATCAAGAACGGTGTCAAATCCCGCCGTGATGCGGAGCCCGTCAGAAAGGGCGACAAGCCGCCGTGGCTGCGTGCCAAGATGCCCGCCGGCAACGGTTACGCGGCGGTCCGCAATATCGTTCGCGAACATCGTCTCAGCACGGTCTGCGAGGAATCGATGTGCCCGAACATCGGCGAGTGCTGGAATGCGGGTACCGCAACTATTATGGTCCTCGGCTCGGTGTGCACCCGCGCCTGCCGATTCTGCGCCGTGGACACGGGAAACCCGAACGGCTGGCTCGATCCCGAGGAACCTCTCAATACGGGGCGCGCCGTGCAGCTGATGGGCCTTAAATATGTCGTAATCACTTCCGTCGATCGCGACGACCTGGCGGATGGCGGCGCTGGCCATTATGCGGCCTGCGTGCGCGCGATCAAGGAATTGAATCCGGACACGGCAGTGGAGGCACTGACGCCGGATTTTTGCGGCGTCACGGCGGACGTTGAGAAGGTCGTCGCATCCGGTGTCGATGTTTTTGCGCAAAACGTCGAGACCGTTAAACGCCTCACGCACCCGGTCCGTGACGCCCGCGCCGGCTATGCACAGACGATCAACGTATTGCGGCACGCAAAACAATATCGCCCCGACGTGTTGACCAAGACCAGCCTGATGCTGGGTCTCGGCGAGCGCGACAATGAGATCATGGAGACAATGAATGATCTGCGTGACGCGGGAGTGGATATCCTGACGCTCGGCCAGTACCTGAGACCGACTGGAAATCATCTACCGGTGCAGCGCTACGTGACGCCGGACGAATTCGCTGCCTATCGGGCCGAAGGCCTCGACAAGGGATTCACGGAGGTGGTCGCCGGGCCGCTGGTCCGGTCCAGTTACCGTGCGGAACAGGTGCTGGAGAAGAACAACGTCGGTCTCGCCTGCGCGGGCTGAGGTATTGCGGCCGCCCGGGCCGCGTCAACCCGCGTAATCGTGACCGCTTATCCCGAACTACCCGCCAGGTTCCCCCTATGATCCAGTTTTTCGCCGATTACGGAATGTTTCTGCTCAAGGTTGCCACGATAGTTGTGGGAATCATCGTCATTATCGCCGTAGCTGCCGCCGCGGGCCGCAAGGCTGCCCACGAAGGTCTCGTCGTGGAGGATCTCAACGAAAAATACCGGTCCCTCGGGAGTACGCTGCGGAAGTCCGTGTTGACGAAAGCGGATTTTCGCAAGGCCCACAAGGAGGAGCGGCGGGCAAAAAAATCCCGCGCCGCGGATAAAAAAACCCGCGCAAAGGGTTTCGTGATCGATTTCAAGGGCGACCTCAAGGCGACCGCGGTGCCGTCATTGCGCGAAGAGGTGAGCGCCGTTTTGGACGTTGCGACGACAGAAGACACGGTCATCGTGCGACTCGAAAACTATGGTGGCGTCGTGCACGAACACGGGTTGGCAGCATCGCAGCTTGCCCGGGTTCGGGAGCGTGATATCTCGCTCATCGTCTGCGTCGACAAAGTTGCGGCCAGCGGCGGGTATTTGATGGCCTGCGTCGCATCGAAAATCTACGCTGCACCGTTTGCGATACTGGGCTCGATCGGTGTGCTGGCACAGATCCCGAATTTCAACCGGTTTCTCGACGAGCGCGGCGTCGATTTCGAGCAAATTACGGCGGGACGCTACAAGCGCACGGTAACGATGTTCGGCAAGAACACGGACGAGGATCGTGCGAAGCTTAAGGAAGAGCTCGAGGACGTGCATACGCTGTTCAAAGCGGCTATCAGCAAGTACCGGCCGGGCCTCGACCTCGACAAGGTCGCGACCGGCGAGCACTGGTACGGCACGCGTGCGCTCACGCTGGGTCTCGCCGATGAGATTGGAACGAGCGACGAGATACTCATGTCTCTGGCGGCCGAGCGTGATCTTTACCACGTCAAGTACGAGATCAAGAAGCCGCTGCAGAAACGGCTGATCGCGAATATCGACAGCACCCTCGAAAAACTCGATGCGGCTCGCTGGCGGCAGCGGTTCGAGTCCCGGCTGCCCCGGTGAGACAGCGTGGAACTGACGAATTTCTGCGCGGTCGAATTACTCCACCAGCCCCGTTACGAGGCCATCCGACCGGTGCAGGCTATAATCCCGAGAGGCCCTGATGATGATCTACCGTAAGAAACACCTATTGTTGCTCGGTATCGTGGCGCTCGCTGCAGGCGCGTGCACGTCCTCGCCAACCGGGCGCTCGCAGATGATTTGGAAATCCGATGATGAGCTGGCCGCGGAAAGCGCGCGGCAGTTCGCGGAGATGAAAGCATCGATGCCGCTGTCAACCGACCGGGCGACCATCGACTATATTGCCTGCGTCGCGAATGCACTCGTTGACGTGCTGGAATCCCCCTACCGCGACCTGCAATGGGAAATGGCGATCTTCGATCATGAAGCGGTCAATGCCTTCGCAATGCCAGGGGGCAAGATTGGCGTGATGCAGGGCATCCTCAAGGCGGCGCAAAACCAACATCAGCTCGCTGCAGTCATCGGTCACGAAATTGCCCACGTTACTGCGCGGCACTCGAATGAGCGCGCCTCGCGATCGTCGGTCTCCGGCGTCGGTGTCCAGGTTGCCGCGGTGCTGCTCGGCGGCGGTCACAGCGGGGCAACCTACACCGCCTACGAGGCGCTGAACGCGGGAGCGGCGCTGGGCATCATGCTGCCGTTTTCGCGTGCGCAGGAGAGCGAGGCCGACGTAATCGGTCTCGAATTCATGGCACGAGCGGGTTTCGATCCACGTGAAAGCGTTCCGCTATGGCAAAACATGACGTCAGAGGCCAAGCAGGAGCCTGCCGAATTCCTGTCGACGCACCCGTCGAGTGCTAACCGCATCGATTCGCTGGTGTCACAATTCGGCAAAACTCTGGCCCTGTACAACGAGGCGCAGAGCCAGGGCCGCAACCCCGACTGCCGGAAGCCGTAGCAACCCCGCTTGCCCGCTGGCCGCCAGGCGACACAGCGGAGCCCGAGGAGACTCAGCTGCGAACTTTGGTCGGCCGGCAGGTTAGTCTCCCGCGGAAATATCTGCGAACATTGGCGGATGCGTAATCCGAAGTCCTGTCTGTCTATTCTCGTCGCGGCAGTCGCGGTTGCAGCGCTCCCCGGCTGCGCGACCCTGGAAGATTTCCTCGACTCCGTGCGTGCACGCTCGCCGGGGTCGCATCACCGTCAAATAGCGCGCCGGCCCGTCGAAGAGCCGTTGTCGCGAAATCATTTTTTGCTCGAGACGCCCGGGCAAACGGTCGTCGGGGAAATCCAGATCGTCTACCCGAGAGAAGAGGACACGCTATCCGACCTCGCCCGGGAATACGGGCTTGGCTACGACGAAATCGTCGCTGCAAATCCGGGCGTCGATCCGTGGCTGCCCGGCGAATCGACGCCGGTGCTGCTGCCAACGCAGTACGTGCTGCCTGACGTGCCGTATGCCGGTATTGTCCTGAACATCGCGTCGAAACGCCTGTTCTACTTTCCCGACGTTGCGGAAGGCTCCGTGCCCGTCGTGAAGACGTATCCGATCGGCATTGGGCGAGTCGGCTGGGAAACGCCGGTCGGGACGACCACCGTAACGGCCAAAGCAACGGACCCGCACTGGTACGTACCGCTGTCGGTACGCCAGGAGCACGCCGAAATGGGAGACCCGCTCCCCGCCGTCGTGCCACCGGGACCCGACAATCCGCTGGGGTCGCGCGTCCTGAAACTCGGCATGCCGGGCTACCTGATTCACGGAACGAATCAGCCCTACGGTGTCGGGATGCGGGTCAGTCACGGCTGCGTACGCCTGTACCCGGAAAACATCGAGCTTCTCTACGAGCTGGTCGATACCGGCGAATCCGTCACGATTATCAACGAACCGTTCCTCGTCGGTCAGCGAGACGGCGAACTGTATTTCGAGAGCCACGCACCGCTCGAGGACGACCCGGTCTCCACCGAAGACCGAATACTGCAGATCCTCGATCGTCTTGCGGAGCTGGATCGACAGGCAATCGGTCAACGTGACCGGGACCGGATCGCGGCGATTGCCGCAATGGCACGAGGGGTGCCGGTTCGTATTCGCGCTGCCGATGTCGACGAAGTTTTCGCCCGCGCAAGGCGTGTGCGTAACACCGTAGAGACCGATCCGGACGCCCCGACCCTTGGCGAAGTCCGGGAAATGATCGAGGCAGCGAACAGGGAAACGGAGCTCGGGGACACTGAAAAACTGTGAGCGAGTGGCTCGACCTCATGCTCGAGGAAATTGCGCGCAAGCGTCGCGAGACAGAGGAGGCCGAGGAAGAAAACGATCGTCGCCGTGAAAAGACGGACGAGGACCCCGAGAAACAGCAGGATCAATCGAAGTAGCGCAGAAACTCCTCCGGTAGCCCACTCGTCGATTCCGGCCGCGCATCGCCCACGGGCAATGGCCGCGAATTGTAGGTGTGCCAGAACAAAACCGAGTCACGCGTCCCGGCAGGCGCTGCAAGATCGTCAAGCAGCGCGGCCATTGCCTTGCCCGTGTAGGTGCACTCCAGCGTCAGGCCGAGCTGTCGTTTCGCGACGGCGACCGCTTCCTCCGTGCGATGGTCCGAGCGGGCGTAACCGCCGGCAAAAAATTCATCGCGCCAGCAGACGCGCGCGCGCTGCGCGGCGCCCAGGTCGATCGTTGGATCGAGGCGATTGAGCAGGGTTACGGTCTTACCAATCATTCGGGCGAATCCACGCCTGTTCGCGATCGACGGATGCGTAACCCGGACTGCGTGGACCTCGATGTCGACATTAGCGAGCGCGAAGCCGATCGCGAGGCCGGCCGCCGTGGCCATCGTGCCGTTCGCAACGTAGATGCGGTCCGGTTTGTCGAGTTCCCCGGCGGCAACCTGGTCAATGAGCTCCAGCGCCGCATTCACGAAGCCGACCGCGCCGAGCCAGCTTGAACCGCCCATTGGAATAACCCACGCGCCGCGGCCCTGCAGATATCGGCGGGCAGTTGTGACGCGCGTGTGGCGATCGCCGCCGAAAGCGACGAGTTCCGTCTCATTCCGAATATGCATATTCAGCACCCGCGGTGCGTTCGGCGTGCGAGCCTGATGCGACAGCAGGCACGTACACTCGAATCCGCATTGCTTGGCGTACAGTGCCGTGGCGAGCGCGTGGTTCGATGCGACGGTGCCGAACGTGGCGATACGGCTCGCGCCTCGGTCTGCAGCTCGTCGCAGCAGGTATTCCAGCTTGCGAACCTTGTTGCCGCCATAGCGTTTCGCGCTCAAGTCATCGTGCTTGATCGTGACGGGATGCTCACCGCGACCGCATCCGAGCAGCCCATGCTCGACCGGTGTTGGCAGGTCGGCAAGCTTCAACCTCGGCAGCGCGGCGGCGAGGCGCGGATACCTGACACTCAGAGGATCTATCATCTGCGACACGTCGGCTCGTTCCGGAACAGGTGTACAGCCAAACCCGAAATGCCTCGCCAACGCAACGTACGGCATGGCATGGGATTCGTGCACACTTTAAACTATCGGCTCATAGTCTGACTGTCGCGGAGATCGAATTGTCAGATGTTTCGCATCGTGATGTCACGATGACCGATATTGCGGACACCCTGAGAGCCGTCGAGAATGCGCCGGAAACGGTGGCGGCGTTCGTAGGGCGTACGCTTCGCGGTCCGCTTAACATGCCGGTGCTCCTGTCGAGCGCTCGGGACTTTCGCCGCCGTTTCGGCGGCCCGGGGGTCGAGTCCGCAATGTGGCCCGCGGTGCACGCATTTTTCCGGCACGGAGGCCGGAGCCTGTTTGTCGTTCGGGTTGCAAACGCTGCCCGGGGACCGAGGCTGTGCCTGCCGGCGTCCGGCGGCGCGCTCATATTGCGAGGCGTCGAGCCGGGGTATACCGAAACGATCCGCGCCGCGGTCGATTATGACCGCGTCGATGTCAGCGACAAGGAGCTGTTCAATCTGACGCTGCAGCGGATCGATCCGGACAGCCGGCTCGTCATTGATCAGGAATATTTCCCCGCCGCGAGCTGCCGCGAAGACCACAGGCGATTTATTGGTGACCTGCTTACTGGGTCGTCGCTCGCGCGGCTCGGCAAACCGTATCCGCTCCACAGCCCGGAGCCAACGTCGCTTTCGGCGACCGGTGATTCCGCCGGATATGCGGGCGTGGCGCAACGCGGCTGTGACGGTGAACCGCTGTCCGATTACGATCTGGTCGGTTCGCGCGAGAAATCCACGGGCCTGTTCGCGCTCGATAAGTGCCCGCACTTCGATCTTTTGTACCTGCCGACTGCGGGCGATCGGGACATCGGCCCGGCGGCCGCCGTTGCCGCGGAAATGTACTGCCGTCAGCGTGGAGCAATGCTGATTCTCGATCCGGACAAAGACTGCGAAGACGGCATCAGCATGCTCCGACGGCTCCGCGCGCGCGATCAGCGAAGCCCGGACGCGCTCACCTATTTTCCGCGTATTCGCTCGCAGGAGGCTGCGGATCGAGCGGCGCACTGCGGCGGTGCTGCGCTCGCAGGCCTGCTCTGCAGGCACGATCGCCAGCGCGGCCCCTGGTCCGACCTTGCGCTGCCCGAGAGCCGCCTCGACCGCACCTGGCGTCCCGCATTCGACCTCGAGGACGACCTAGCGGACGCGCTCGAGCGCTCCGGTGTCAACGCAATCGTCGGCTGTTCTGCGGGCCGCGCATACGTTCGCGGTTCGGTTACGATGAGTTGTGGCGGCGGAGCTGAACGGTGCTTCGCGAGCCTCGGCGTTCGCCGCGGGTGCCTGAGAATCCTGAATACAGTGAAACAGGCGACTCGCTACGTCGCGTTCCAGACCGGCGCGGACGCCCTCGAGCGACGTATCGAACAGGAGCTCGGGCGCTACCTGCGCCGCCTTGCCGATGCCGGCGCGCTGGCGAGCGACAGGTTTGTCATAATGTGTCACCGGTGCGACGCTCCGGGCGCACTGCTGCCGCAGCGCCGCGTGACTATCCTGTTGGTGTTTCAGCCGGCGGGCTCGCCAGGGCCGCTGTCGTTTACGCTGCAGCAAACGCAGGCGGGCTGCCGAATTACGTCGGCCGCGTTTGCACCGGCAATTCGTCACTGCGCCTGAAGCGCGGGCAAAAACGGCGGAAAAATCCAACGCGTGCCGCAACCGCGGCGTGTCATATGCGCATCGTTCCTATGCCACCAAGCTTTCGGGAGGAGGTATGAGAGACAGCGATGCGCTCGACAATAACCCTCATGTCTCGCGCTCGGCATTGGAAGCCATTCACAGCCAGGTATTCGGCTGGGCCCTGTCCCGGTGCGACTTCGACGCTATGGCAGCGGAGGATCTGATGCAGCAGGCTTATGTGGAATTGCTGGCGGGTACCGCGAGATTCGACAACCGGTCCTCGCTCAAGACGTTTGTCTTCGGTGTCGTGCAGAATCTTGCGC
>JBFHXQ010000072.1:0-10525 GCA_041598895.1 Woeseiaceae bacterium
GCACATTCTCGATGGCGCGGTCGATGGCTTCATATTGTGCATCGCTCAGCGTCCCGCGCGCCGCGCCAAGTTCCTCATCATCGACAACGAACGACTCGAGTTCGACGCCATCGAAGCGTGCCGTTAATTCTCGCAGAGCCGAGTCACCGTCACGCCGCACCAAAGCGACGATGTCGGCCACGGCTGCGCGCAGATCCACGTCCCCGTCGACCGCGGGTCGTGACAGCAGGCGGGCCCGGGCCGCGGCATCAATTTCCGACCAGTTTGTGATTCGGACAGGCATCGGTCAGGCCAGCATCTTTTCGACGGGCAAAACCAGCAGCGAACTGGCCCCGGCATCTTTGAGATTCTCCAGGGTTTCCCAGAACACGTTTTCGCGACAAACGGCATGTACGGCGACTTTGTCATCGGCACCGTCGAGCGGAATCACCGTGGGCGCTTCCGAGCCGGGCAGAAGTCTCCGGATTTCGGGCAGTGCGGCCCGCGGCGCGTGCAGCATGATGTATTTGCTCTCGTGGACCTGCAGCACGCCGTCGAGACGCTGCAGCAGTCGATTGACGAGTTTCTGCTTCGCTGCCGGCAGCTCGGCTTCCGTCTGGATGATGACCGCCTCGCTGTCCAGCAGCACCGCGACTTCCTCGAGCCCGTTCGCAGCAAGGGTCGAGCCCGTGGAGACGAGGTCGCAAATGAAATCCGCGCGCCCGAGACGCGGCGCGATCTCGACCGCACCGGAGAAATACACGATCTCCGCCACGATGCCGTTAGTTTCCAGAAACTGTCTCAATAAACCAACGTAACTTGTTGCAATTTTTCTATTTTTTAAAGATTCAATGCCGCCGAAATCGGTCCCTTCGGGCGCCGCGATGGCGAGCCGACAATGGCCAAAATCGAGTTCGAAGACCTGCTTCCACTGCGCCAGATCACCGTTTTGCTCCAGCGTCTGGCGTTTTTCCTCGACGATGTTCAGCCCAACGATGCCGAGGTCGCAGACGTCGTCACTGACCAAACCGGGAATGTCGTCATCGCGAACCAGCAGAACGTCGATCGGCATGTTTTCGCCGTAGCAGAACAACTGGTCCTTGCTCTGGGTAAACTTCAGCCCGCAACGCTCCAGCAGATCGAGGGAGTGGTCCGTCAGGCGCCCGTTTTTCTGCACCGCAATCTTAATGCGCTGCCCGGAAGTATCCATGTTGCGGTCCTTAGTGGCGGGAAGGGCGTGAGGCGCCGGACAGACGATCAATCACCGCCCGATACCCGCCGAATCCGTCGGTCAGAAAACGGGCGACCCGGCCGATCGTGGTTACGCTTACGCCGGTGAGGTCGTGGATGCGCCGATACGGCAGGCCCTGGTCGAGGAGTTCGACGACCTGCCAACGATCGACGAGCGCCTGAAGCTCCGCTGGTGTGCACAGATCGCGCAGGAAATCAGCGCATTCTGCAGGCGTTTGCAGACTCACGACGGCCTGATACAGCGCATTTTCGGCAGCTTTTTGGGCGCGGTTGTCGAGTTGTCGATTCGGCTTCATGGCGGCACACGTGTAGTAATGTATTAATACGCTAATACATTACTACACAGCGCGCAAGTGCCGGGTCGCGTTTTTTTAATCAGGTGTTCGCATCGAACAGGTGCGCCCCAGCGCTTGACGCAGCGCGAGAGAGACCCATACACTGCGGGCAACTCATCGAGACCGGCTGAGGGAGAGGCCCATTGACGCCGGGGCAACCTTCGGGACTAACCATCCCGAAAAGGTGCCAACTCCTGCGGTGGAACGTGTGTTGCACCGAGAGATGAGTGTCTGCAGCAACGCTCGAAAAGAGCGCAGGGCGGGACACTACTCCCCAGCGAGCTCCGCAGGGTTCCGATGAGAAGCAACAGAACGGAACCGATGTGGAGACCCGACAATGACATCCAAACCAGCTCCGGCAACGCGCGCAGTGCGCGCTGCGATCGAATCGGATACGCAACACCGTGCCGTCGTACCGCCGATGCACCTGTCCTCGAATTTTGCGTTCTCGAGTTTCGGCAACAAGGCCGAGTACGACTACACGCGCAGCGGAAACCCGACCCGGGACGCGTTAGCGGATGCCCTCGCCGCACTCGAGGGCGGAGCAGGTGCCGTCGTTACCTCATCCGGGATGGGGGCACTGACGCTGCTCGTGCAGCTGCTTGAACCCGGCGATGTGCTGGTCGCACCCCATGACTGCTATGGCGGAACCTATCGGCTGTTCGACAGCTTGGCGCGCAAAGGCCATTTTGAGGTTCGTTTCGTCGACCAGACGGACCTGGCTGTACTCGAGGCCGCCTGCGCTGACGGGCCGGCGCTCATCCTTGCGGAAACCCCGTCCAACCCGCTTCTGCGGATTGTGGACATCGCGGCCGTTGCGACGATCGCACGGCGCTCTGGCGCGCTACTCGCGGTCGATAACACGTTTCTGTCGCCGGCGCTCCAGCAACCGCTTGCGCTCGGTGCCGACCTGGTCGTCCATTCGACAACGAAGTACATCAACGGACACAGTGACGTTGTCGGCGGAACGATCATCAGCCGCACGCCCGAACTGGCCGAAACGCTCACCTGGTGGGCGAACTGCATCGGCATAACCGGGGCGCCGTTCGACAGTTACCTTACGCTGCGCGGCCTGCGGACGCTCCATCCACGGATGCGCCAGCACGAGGAATCGGCAGAGCGTCTGGCGTCTGTGCTCGATGGTCACGCCGCGGTCGATCGCGTGTACTACCCGGGCCTGCCAGACCATCCGGGCCACGAGATTGCCGCCAGGCAACAGCAGGGCTTTGGCGGAATGATCAGTTTCGAGATCGATGGTGACGAGTCGGCCGTGCGAAGATTTGTCGACAGCCTCGAGTATTTCTCGCTGGCCGAATCATTGGGCGGCGTCGAAAGCCTGGTCTGCCATCCACCGTCCATGACGCATGCGGCCATGTGCGAAACCGCCCTCGCGGAGGCAGGCGTGCACAGGAATCTGATTCGCCTCTCTGTCGGACTGGAGAGCACGGAGGATCTCGTCGGGGACGTAGTGCAGGCGCTCGAAGCGGCGAGCAGCGCGGCCGCGCTGCACGCGGTCTCAGTTGCATGAATGGGCCTTGGATCGCCCGCCCGCTGACGAGCATTGCTTACCCGGCGGGGGCGCGCTGTTCCCCGCAGAACTCATCGAGGGCGCGCAGAATCGCCTCGGTCATCTGTCCCGTTGTCACCACCGGTTCACCGCCGCGCGCGAGATCAGCGGTGCGGGCGCCCGATGCAATTGCCCTGCGGATCGCAGTCTCGACCGAATCGGCCTCGGTATCGAGTGACAGGCTGTGCCGGAGCAACATCGCTGCGCTCGCGATCGCGCCGCAGGGATTCGCAAGACCTCGACCGGCGATGTCCGGCGCGGAGCCGTGTATCGGCTCGTAGAGGCCGCGGGACGTCTCGCCGAGCGAGGCTGACGGCAGCATGCCCAGCGACCCCACCAACATGGATGCCTCGTCAGTCAATATGTCGCCGAACATGTTTTCAGTCACGATGACGTCGAAATCTCGAGGCCGGCTGAGGAGGTGCATCGCGGCCGCGTCAACCAGCAACGTTTCGAGTTCGAGGCCCGGGAAGTCGGTCGCGATGACGCGATTGGTCACCTCGCGCCACAGGCGCGAGGTTTCGAGCACGTTCGCCTTGTCCACCGAGCACAGCCTGCCGCGCCGTGAGGCGGCCAACATCGCTGCGAAACGCACGACCCGTTCGATTTCATGGCTTTGGTACGTACACAGGTCGCTCGCGGAATCCGCGGTCCGAGTCTTCTCGCCGAAATAGATACCGCCGGTCAGCTCACGCACGACAACGAGATCGACACCGCGGAGCCTCTCGGCCTTGAGCGGCGATGCCTCTGCGAGGTCGGTAAGGACCTGCACCGGTCGCACGTTCGCATACACGCCGAGTTCAGCCCGGAGCTGCAGGAGCCCCTGTTCCGGCCGAATCGGGGCGCTTGGGTCCGACCATTGCGGCCCGCCGACGGCACCCAGCAGCACGGCGTCGCTGCGTATGCAGCCGTCGACTGTATCCGCCGGCAACGGATCGCCTGCGGCGTCGATAGCGGCGCCACCGATCCGATATTCCTGCAGCGTGAATTCGTGATCGAAGCGTGACGCAACTGCCTCGAGCACCTGGCGCGCAGCGGAGATGACCTCGGGACCGATACCGTCACCGGGCAGCAGCGTAATTACGGCTTCCACGGACGGCTTTCCTCGAACGCCTGAATATCCTGGATCCTCTGTTGCAGAAAACCGAGCTGATCGATTCCCTCCACGAGGCAGTAGCGTGCAAAGCGATCGAGCGGAAACTCGACCTTGCTGGCATCCGGGAGCATGAGTGTCGTCGCTGCTACGTCGATCTCGATTTCGGCGCCGGGATTCGCGATAAGCCGGGAGTGAACGTCGGCATCGACGACGACAGGCAGGAGCCCGTTCTTCAGCGCGTTGTTGCGAAAAATATCCGCGATTTCGGTACTGATGACGGCCCGGATTCCGTAGTCCAACAAAGCCCACGCGGCATGCTCGCGCGAAGAGCCGCAGCCAAAATTGTTGCCGGCGACGAGAACTGCGCACCTCGTCGCTTCAGGCTGATTGAGGGGAAAATCGGCCCGCTCGCTGCCGTCGGCATTGAAGCGCAGGTCATAAAACAGCGCGTCACCGAGGCCGTCACGCGTCGTCGTCGTCAGGAAGCGCGCCGGAATAATCTGGTCCGTGTCGATGTCCCGGGTCGGCAACACCACGGTCCGGGACTGTATTGTGCGCAGCGGCTCCATTTCGACGCCCGTCACATATGGCGACGCGGGTCGGCGACACGCCCCGCGATTGCCGACGCGGCCGCGGTCAACGGGCTCGCAAGAATCGTGCGCGCGCCGACGCCCTGGCGGCCTTCGAAGTTTCGATTGCTCGTGCTGACGCTGAGCTGTCCCGCGGCAACGGTATCGCCGTTCATGCCGAGACACATGGAACAGCCGGATTCCCGCCATTCTGCCCCGGCTGCGAGAAAGATCTGATCAAGACCCTTCGATTCCGCCACCTTCTTCACCTGCTGGGAGCCTGGAACGACCAACATTCTCACTCCGTCCGCAATCCTTTTTCCCGCCAGCAGCGACGCCGCCTGTTCGAGATCCGACAGTCGCGAATTCGTGCAGCTGCCGATGAAGACCACATCCACGGCAGTGCCGGTCAGGGGCTTGCCAGGTTCGACGCGCATGTAGTCGAGTGCTTTGCGAAAAGTCGGATCATCGCTTTGGGACGGCACGGGATCATTGACGCCGATCACCATGCCGGGATTCGTTCCAAACGTGATCATGGGCTGCAGCGCGGACGCATCAATGGCGACGGAACGATCGAATGCGGCGTCGGCGTCGCTGCGGAGGGCTCGCCAGCGACGAACCGCTGAGTCCCAGGCGGCGCCGCGAGGCGCACGCGGACGCCCGTCGAGATACGCAAAAGTCGTGTCGTCCGGTCCGATCATGCCCGCCCGGGCGCCAGCTTCGATCGACATGTTGTAGATCGTCATGCGCGCTTCCATGTCCAGTGCCTCGATGGCAGCGCCGCGATATTCGATCACGTGCCCTGTGCCGCCGTTAACGCCGATGTGCCCGATGATCGCCAGAATCAGGTCCTTGGACGTCACCGCCTCCGGAAGGCGTCCTGGCACGTCGATGCAGAGCGTCTTCGGCTTGCGTTGCAGCAGGCACTGGGTCGCGAGCACGTGGCCAACCTCCGTCGTGCCGATGCCGAACGCCAGCGCTCCGAATGCGCCATGCGTGCTGGTGTGGCTGTCTCCGCACACGATGGTCTTGCCCGGTTGCGTGACGCCGAGTTCAGGTCCAATAACGTGCACGATGCCCCGGTTATCGTTGTCGAAGCCCAGCAATTCGATGCCGAAATCCGCGCAGTTTCGTTCCATCTGGCTGATTTGCTGCGCGGCACTCGCGGCCACGATTTTCAGGTCCTGAAAACTTGACACCGGTAGCGTCGGCGTCGAGTGATCCATGGTCGCAAGCGTCAGGTCCGGCCGGCGCACCGGGAGCGCCAGATTGCGGAGTAGGGCGAAAGCCTGTGGTGTCGTGACCTCGTGAATCAGGTGCAGGTCGACATAGAGGACCGCGGGTGTGTCGTCCGTTTCCGTGCAGACGACGTGCTGATCCCAGACCTTTTCGAACAGCGTTCGCACTTCAGTCACGGTGAATACCCGTTGCGACCGGACGTCAGATCGTGGCTCGTGACGCGTCTGCTGCCGGATCGATTTTCCCGCTGTGGTGTCGCCGGCGCCTTAAGATTCGGTTAATCACCTCCACGCACGCTCGGCAGCCCGCCTCAACGATATCGACACTGGCACCGTGGCCGCGGTAGCTGGCGCCGTCAAACTCCACGGTAACGGTTACCTCGCCCTGAGCATCCTCGCCGCTCGAAGCGCTGTGTAGCTCGAAGTTTTTCAGAATAAGATTGATGCCCGTTGTCGCTTCCAGCGCCTGAAAGGCTGCAGCAATCGGCCCGTCACCTTCGGCCGTTGCATCGACCTCGGCGCCATCCTCGCCGATCAGCGTGACCGTCGCCCTGGCCGGCTGGTCCGTGCTGGTGCTCGTCTGCAAGGACTTGAGCGTCCAGGGACCCGCGGAGGCATTGTCGGCGTTCATTATGATGGCCTCGATATCGCCGTCATACACATCTTTCTTCTTGTCTGCGAGCTTCTTGAATTCCTGGAAAGCCCGATTCGTTTCGAACTCATCCAGATCGAAGCCGAGTTCCCGCACCCGGTCGCGAAACGCGTGCCGGCCGCTGTGCTTGCCGAGCACCAGGTTGGACTTGCTGAGCCCGACATCCTCGGGCCGCATGATCTCGTACGTGGAGGCGTGCTGCAGCATGCCGTGCTGATGGATGCCCGCCTCGTGCGCGAATGCATTTTCCCCGACGATCGCCTTGTTGCGGGGCACGTGCATGCCTGTGATGCCGGCAACGAGACGCGAGGTCGGGTAGAGCCGCGTCGTCTCGACACCTGTCGAGAAGCCGAAAAATTCGGCGCGCGTTCTGAGGGCCATGACAACCTCCTCGAGGCTGCAGTTGCCGGCACGCTCGCCAATGCCGTTGATCGTAAATTCGATCTGGCGCGCACCGCCGCGCACGGCCGCAAGGCTGTTTGCCACCGCCATACCCAAGTCATTGTGACAATGCACCGATAGCGTCACTGCATCGATGCCCTGGACGTTTTCACACAGGTAACGGAACAGCGTTTCGAATTCGGCCGGCACGGTGTATCCCACTGTATCGGGAATATTCACTGTGGACGCACCGGCCTCGACCGCGGCGGTGACCACTTCGGCGAGATAACCGGGTTCGGTTCGAGATGCGTCTTCCGGCGAGAATTCGACATCGTCGCACAGTTCTCTGGCCATCCTGACCGCGCCGACGGCACTCCTGATAATTTCTTCCTTCGCCATTTTCAGCTTGTGCTGACGATGGATTTCGCTGGTCGCGACAAAAACGTGGATGCGATTGCGTTCCGCGCCCTTTACGGCCGCATGTACCTTTTCGATGTCGGCCGGATTGCACCGCGCAAGTCCGCAAATGACGGGACCGAGATTCTCCTCCGCAATTGCCTGCACCGATTCGAAGTCGCCCGGGGACGCGGCCGGAAAACCCGCTTCGATGACGTCAACCCTGAGATCGGCGAGCGCGCGAGCGACACGCAGTTTTTCGCCGATCGTCATGCTGCAGCCGGGCGCCTGTTCACCGTCGCGCAACGTCGTGTCGAAAATGCGTATTCGATTATCCGGCATGGATCCTCTCCTCTGGCGTCGTCGAACGCGCTTATTCCTGCAGCCAGTCCATGCGGTCCCGCAACGTTTTGCCGACGGACTCGATCGGATGCGTGAAATCCGTGTCGCGTAATCGCTTGAATTCCGGCATGCCTGCCTCGTTTTCCGCAATCCAGTTGCGGGCGAAAGTTCCGTCCTGAATTTCGGTCAAGATGTCGTTCATCGCTGCCCGCGAATCGGCGCCGACGACCCTCGGGCCGCTGATCATGTCGCCCCAGGCGGCCGTGTCGCTGATGAACTTGTGCATCTTGCGGAGTCCGCCTTCGTGCAGAAGGTCGACGATGAGCTTCAGCTCGTGCATGACCTCGTAATAGGCAACCTCGGGCTGGTAGCCGGCCGCGACCAGCGTCTCGAACCCGGCAACGATGAGTTCGGTCGCACCGCCGCAGAGGACAGCCTGCTCGCCGAACAGATCGGTCTCCGTTTCCTCGGCGAAGGTCGTTTCAATGACGCCGGCGCGTGCGCCACCGATTCCGGCCGCGTACGCAAGTGCGAGTTTCAGCGCATCTCCGTCGGCGTCCTGGTGAATCGCGACGAGACAGGGAACACCGTGACCCTCCTCGTACTGGCGCCTGACCAGCCCCCCGGGTCCTTTCGGAGCGATAAGCACACAGTTCAGGTCGGCGCGTGGTTTGATCTGCTTGAAGTGCACCGCGAAGCCGTGAGCGAACAGCAGCGTCGCGCCCTCGCGTATATCGTCCAGCACGGACTCGTAAAGGCGTTTTTGCACCATATCCGGCGTGAGGAATGCAACGATCGTGGCGCCCTTGACGGCGGCGTTTGGATCACGGACCGTCAGGCCATCCGCTTTCGCGTTGGCCCAGCTCGCACCGCTGGGGCGCAGGCCGACAACAACATCAAAGCCGCTGTCCTTGAGATTCAGTGCATGCGCGCGTCCCTGGCTGCCGTAGCCGAGAATCGTTATCTGGCGGCCTTCAAAGGCGGTCGTGTCAACATCGGCGTCTGAATACATCTGCATGGCTCAAATCCCTCGGCACAAGTGCCCGGTGATTGCGTCCCGAACCTGAAATTCCGGGCCGGCGTTCCAAAAAAAACCCCACGATCCTCGGCGGATGCGGGGTATGCGTTTGCCTTTGGCCGATGACGCGTTACCCGCAGTGCCTCCTCATAAGCAGTCGTGCAGCCGGCAGCTGCAGCGAACGTGTTCGGGTTAGCACATATATCGACCTCATCGCGGTGATGGTGTTGCAACGGGAAGTCGATGTCAACTCGCGAATTTTCAGTTACTTGTGATACCAAGCCGATTGCCCGAAACGCCCATCGTCGGCGCCGCTATCGACCTCGGCATCGCGGTGAGCGCACGGGTCGCAGGGTCATAACCCATCTTAACTTGTGTGGCTAATCGTCTGTATTTGAATCTCATTTGTGGCCAGGCGGACACGAGTCGACGCCCGGGAACGCCACGACTGCGGCACGGAGCCCAAGCTCGCCGATGCGACTGTCCGTTCCATTGCATCTTCTCGCTCCGGTCGAACGAGGACCGTGCGGCAGTCCCGGTCAGGAAGGCGATGCCTGCGGCTCGTGATTTTCCGGCAGGCATTCCCGTTACGTTAAACGGCCAAAACGGCGGGCAGGAAAGAAACGTGCAGCGCCTTGCGACATTGGTTTTACAACGCGTTGAGAGCCACGCTGCCCGGCCCGAGCGGTGCTGGTCATCGCGCAGGCATGTGGTATTCTTTGGGCCGGGAACGATTGGACCTATGCCTGTAAGAACGCCATGACGGGGAATTCGTGGCTCGTATCGGCCAAGTGAGGCCACGAGAAAGAGTGAGATTTGGTCCATATAAGAACAACGCCGCGGCGTGGGTGGAGAGGGCCGTGAGCGCGGGCAGCATCGCAAATCCGCGACATCTGCAACTCGTCAACGTGCCTGTATTCGTGGAGTACAGGTCCTCTCCTGCGATATTCATTAAATAAAAGTACAACTCGACGTTAGGAAGGAGTGTTCATGAAACGGTGCGTATCAGGCAGTCGGCGCGTTGCGTCCGCAATTGTTGCGGCGACGGCAATCGCGGTATCCGGCAGCGTTTTTGCCCAGTCCGTGGACCAGGTATTGCAGGCGGAGAATCGGCGACTGCAGCTGGCCCAGGAATCGCAGGAACGAATCAACAAGATTGTCGAAGGCACGCGATCACTGGAGGACCAGTACCGTGCAATCAACAAGGAAATCGACGGGCTCAAGGTCTATAACCGCCTGATGACCGCGCAGGTCAGCGGCCAGCAAGCGGTCCTCGAGGACATCGGACTGTCCATGGACCAGGTTGACGTGATCAACCGGCAGATTTTTCCGCTGATGACCCGGATGATCGACGGTATCGAGCAGTCGATACAGCTCGACGTGCCGTTTTTGATGGACGAGCGCAGCAAGCGCGTCGACAGCCTCAAAACGATCATGGATCGCTCTGACGTGAGCGTTGCCGAGAAATTCCGCAAGGTCATGGAGGCCTACCAGATCGAGATGGACTACGGATCCTCGTCGGAATGGTATCGCCAGACGCTGACGCTGGACGATGGCACGACCCGCGACTACAACATTCTGCGGATCGGGCGCGTCGGGCTGTACTTCCAGTCTGACGATACAAAGATCACGGGACGCTGGGACCACGACGCGAGGCAGTGGGTGGTCGACGATTCTGCTCGTAACGAAATTCGCAAGGGC
>JBFHXQ010000073.1:0-10458 GCA_041598895.1 Woeseiaceae bacterium
AGGACTACCGCTATGGCCAAGAGACGAAACGCGCGCCACTGGGATGCGCCACAGCTGCACGGGGACCACCCACGCCCGGTGACGCGCCGTCAGTTTGTTGCGCAGGGCTTCATGTCGGGCGCCGCGTATGCGCTGGGCGGCGGTATTCTGAGCCTGTTCTCGGATCCGCGGGCTGCACACGCTGCGCTGTCCCCGGATCTCGACGGTTTGTTGCTGGACCCTTGCCAGATTGCAACGGACGGCGCCGGTAAGATTCCTTTTATCTGCTTCGACCTCGCGGGCGGCGCCAACATTGCCGGCTCGAACGTGCTGATCGGCAGGGAGGGTGGCCAGGCCGATTTCCTGTCGACGGCAGGCTACGAAACTCAGGGCCTGCCCGGCGACATGATTCCAGGGCTCAACGATCCGGTCTCCGGCGAGCCGTTTGCAAATTTCGATTTCGGCCTCGGTTTCCATCTCGACAGCGCTTTTCGACGTGGCATGCTCGCCAGCCTGTCACCCGGACGCGAAGCGAACATCAATGGTGCCGTCATCCCGGCACGCTCCGACAACGACACCGGCAACAATCCGCACAACCCGCTGTACGGCATCGCCCGCGCCGGCGCGGACGGCTCGATCCTGACACTGTCCGGAACCGAGAACAGCGATTCCGGCGGCAATTCCATGGTGCCGCTGATGCTTTACGATCCGGAACTCCGGCCGACCAAGGTCGACCGCCCGGCCGACGTCGTCAACCTGGTGGACACCGGAGACCTGGTCGGCATTCTCTCGAAAGACGACGCGACCGCGGTCATGGAGTCGATCTACCGGATCAGCGACCGCAAGATGACGAACGTCGACACGCAAATCTCGCGAGACGCCGTCATCAAGGAAATGGTTCGCTGCGGCTACCTCAAGTCGGCGGATATCGCAGACCGCTTTGGCGGCGTACCGATCGATCCGTCCCAGGACCCGGAGATCGTCGGACCAACCGGCATTTTCTCCGACGCGGAGTTCAATGCCGGCGACACCAATGGCCAGGAGTTTCGCAAGACGGCCGCGATGATGAAGCTCGTGATCAACGGTTTTGCCGGTGCCGGCTGCGTCGAGATGGGCGGCTATGATTACCACGGCGGCCGCCGGGCCGAGGGCGAGGTCAAGGACGAACGCGCAGGGCGCTGCATGGGTGCGTGCATCGAATACGCTGCACGCGTCGGCGTACCGCTGATGCTGTACGTGTTCAGCGATGGCTCGCTGTCGTCGAACGGGGCAATCGACAACACGGCCGAGGGCCGCGGCAAAGGCGAATGGACAAGCGACGATTCGTCGACGGCGGCCTCGTTTTTCCTCGTCTACAATCCGACACGAACACCCATACTGATCGGCGCGACACCGGAGGAGCAGGCGCGCCACCAGCAAATCGGTTACATGGACGCCGGCGGTGCTGTTGCGCGCGCGGCGACGCCCGCCGCGAATAACGTCAACCTTCTCGTGAACACCGTGCTCCTGAACTACATGGCCCTGCACGGCGAGCAGGGCCAATTCGGCACCCTGTTTCCCAATCACGGTCTCGGCAATGCGGCGCTGCAGGACAGCCTGACCGCGTTTACACCGATCGTTAGCGGCACGATTGCCAACCCCGTGTAGCTTCGGCTGCACATCGCCGCGCTGCTTCGAAACTGCGGCCTGACGGCCAGTCGGCGAGCCGGCTGGCCGTCTTTTTCTGAATCGATTTCCCGCGAATGTGATCCATTCCCAGACGCGACATAATCCGCGCGTGAGAATAGGCCCTTTACACTGCCCCGGATTCGCGATGGCCGCCGCCGAACTTCCGACAGAACTGCTCGCGTGCCCCCGCTGCGACAAGACGCCGCTTGCACGCTCGGGCGATTCGTACCGCTGCGACGCCTGCAAAGTGGACTTCCCGTCTCTGGACGGCATTCCGTGGCTGTTCGCGGACCCGGACACCAGCCTCGGCGACTGGCGGAACCGTCTGCAGTCGGCGCTCACGGAGCAGAGTCACCGGGCAGCAACTATCGAAGCGGAGCTCGATAACGGCGAGCTGCACTCGCTGACCAGACGCCGTCTCACGCGTTTCAAGAGCGCCACCGAGTATCATCGCCGTTCCTTGCAGACACTGTTGCAACCGCTCGACGTGCAGGCGACGGAAACCGGCTATGAAACCTATCTCGCCCTGCGCACCCGCCTGCCTGCCGATCAGGGCCTCAGCACCTATTACGCTAACGTGCATCGCGACTGGGCCTGGGGCGACGAGGAAAACGCGGCATCGCTGAAACAGATAACCGCGGTCGCGCTCAACAAGACCTGGTTCGGCACGGCGCTGGTCCTGGGCTCCGGCGGCGGCAGGCTCGCCTACGATATGCACATGCACTGCGACTGTGCGGCAACGGTGGCGATGGATTTCAACCCTCTGCTTCTCCTGATTGCCAAAGCCGTCACGCGCGGCGAACAGCTCAGGCTGTACGAGTTTCCGATCGCGCCGAAGTCCCTCGAGGATGATGCGGTACTCCGCACTCTCGAAGCCCCGGACATCGTCCGTGACGGGTTTCATTTGCTGGCCGGGGACGTCCTTCGGCCACCCTTCGCTGCGGGCGTCTTCGATACCGTTGTCACGCCCTGGCTGATCGACATCGTAACGGAAGACCTGCCGGTATTTGCGACGCGCATCAACAGGCTTCTGAAGGAGGGTGGGCGCTGGATCAACTTCGGATCGGTCGCTTTTTCGCACCCGGAGCACGCGCGGCGGTACAGCGCCGAGGAAACCAAGGCGATCGTGGCGCAGGCCGGTTTTTCGGACCCATACGTGGCGGAATCGACACTACCGTACATGTGCTCCCCGGCAAGCCGGCATGGCCGACAGGAGAAGGTGTTGACGTTCGCTGCCAAAAAAGAACGCGACGTACCGACGCCGCCGCGCCACCGTGCGTTGCCCGACTGGCTCGTTGTCGGCAAGGAACCGGTTCCATTGACGCCGTCGTTCAGAACGCAGGCAATGACCACGCAGATCTATTCCTTCATCATGGCGCTGATTGACGGCAAACGATCGATCGCGGACATGGCCGACGTGCTCGACAAGCAAAAACTGATGACGCGGAAGGAAGCGGAGCCTGCGATCCGATCATTTCTCACGAAGATGTACGACGACTCTCAGCAGCAGACCGGTTACTGAAGGAATTGCATCCTGAGCGACCGCAGCGCTCTCAGCGTTCCAGGTATTTGAACTTTTCCTCGACCTCCCGCCAGTCATCCGCGTCGGGAGGTGGATCCTTCATTTCGGTAATCACCGGCCACTCGGCGGCCAGTTCCTGATTCAACGGCAGAAAATGCTCCTGACCGGGGGGCAGCTCGTCTTCCGAATAAATCGCCTCGACCGGACATTCCGGTTCGCAGAGCGTGCAGTCGATGCATTCTTCCGGATCGATGACCAGCATGTTTGGCCCCTCGTGGAAACAATCGACGGGACAGACCTCGACGCAATCCGTCAGTTTGCACTTGATGCACGCTTCCGTGACGACAAAAGTCATGATTCGTACCTTGCTGTCGGCCGTTTCCGGACGGCTGAGCGACGCTTTCCTACTCAGGGACCGGGTACGCTATGCGAAGTCAATCCCGGATTCAAGCCGGGCTTCGGCGCCCCTATTCGGACGTTGCGTGCGCCTCGGCGATCCGCCACCGCCCCCCGCGACATTCCGCAATACCGTCCGCGCCGAGCTTCAGCAGATGCGCCAGCAGCGAACGCTCGGCGACTCGATGCAGGTGCTCGTCGACGTCCGTGTATACACGCTGGACCAGCTCCATCGGGGTAAGGTCAGGATTGTTGCGGACTGCGGCGAGCACTCGCGCCTCGCGCTCCAGGCGATGTTCTATCGTCCAGGCGACGACTCGGTCCGGATCCCGGATCAGATCCCCGTGCCCGGGTGCAATGGCGCCGCACCGGATCTCCCGCAGCCGCTCGAGCGAGCGCAGATAATCCGTCATGTTACCGTCCGGGGGATTGATCACGACCGTCGAACCATCGATGACGTGATCCCCCGTGAACACCCAGTTCAGCCCGGCGTGATGGTAGCAGAGGTGATTGGACGCGTGCCCGGGCGTGTGGACGACATGGAGCCGAAATTCACGCGTCTCGAACACGTCACCGTCGCCTAGCGCCGTATCCGGGGAGAACGTTTGGTCCTGATGCTCACCGTCGGGCGGCGCCATGCCGAGAAGTTCGGCGCCCGTTTTCTGCTGCAACTTAGCGGCGCCGGGGGAATGATCGGGATGCGTGTGCGTTACCAGAATCCAGCGAATCGGCGCTTCGGCCCGAACGACAATTTCCTCGACGTGGCGATCGATCCTCGGTCCCGGATCGAGCACCGCAATCTCGTTCGTGCCGAGCAGATACGTGTTCGTGCCCGGGCCGGTCATCATTCCGGGATTCGGCGCGACGATGCGTCGCACGCCAGGTACGAGCGTCGCATACGCGGGTAGTTCTGGACCAAATGCGCTCATTCGTCGTCCAGAGGATACTCGCCCTGACCGGGGACCACGATGCGTGGAGTGTCCGCACGCAGCTTCAGCGACGGCTGGACGCAAGGCACGCCCGCTTCGCCGCAGCCGGCGGCCCAGTCCAGCATATCGGCAAGGCCGCCACGGCTCGCGAGTTCCTGAAGCGTGCGGCGCGTCGGCAAATGCACGGCCATCTCGCTGGCATCCGCTGCCTCGAGCACGGCGGCCGGGGTCATCCAGCGCGAGTCGGTCAGCTCACCCCCGTCGTGGGATGCCTGCTGGCCGGTTGGTAACCGGGCCAAAAAAAATCGCGTCGAGTAACGCTTCGGCATTCCTTCGGGCGTAATCCAGAAGCTGAAGTAATGCAGCTGGCTGCAGTCGATTCGCAAATCGTGCCTGTGGAGGAATTCGTCCCACGTGAGCGTGCCCGCGTTGAGTGCGCGCCGTTGTGCATCGAAACTCGCGCACGCGGGCCCGGATTCCACCAGGAGTACGCCCGATTCCTCGAACAGCTCTCGCGCTGCGGCGCTAAAGTAATTCAGTCCTCCGTCGGCAACGCCGAGAATTCGGTTCGCCTCGTCTTGGGTCCGTCCAGCACAGCGTTCGTGCACGTGCCTGTCCGCTTCTTCGACGACGCCGCCCGGAAACGCGTAGGCTTTGCCGAACGACGCCTTGGCGTGCCGCTGAACCATGAGGATTTCCGGAAGCTCATTCGCCTCGCGAGCCACGACAACGGTGGCGGACGGTCGCGGCTCCGGCACGTCACTCGGCACCGCGCAACTCCGTATCGCTATCTTCGACGAACGTCGCGAGCCGCGCTAGCGCATCGCCGATGACGATATCGACCGCCGCTGCAAGCGAATCGAGCCCGTCCGGATGATAGCCCCCCACGGCATAGCTGAACCGCACTCGTGTGCCGTCCGGATCATCGAAAAATTCCCAGAGCATGTTGCCTTCGACACCCATGAGACCGAGTGGACCGAGTCCTCCGGTCATACGAAGCATGACGGTCGGATTTACGAACGTCACCGTCTGGTGCACCATCCCGGCGCCCCCTCCCAGAGATTCGCAAAAACATCCCTGCGGCCGGGCATCGATACTGAGCTTTGCGGCGTCGCCGGAGATCGTGTGATCGTCGCTCCACCAATTGCCAACGCCGTGCACAGCTGCGCGCCACACGGAAGCACGGTCGGCGTCGATGACGGCCTCGTGCACCAGCGTAAAACCCGCCGCCGCGGCATCCTGGACCTCGGCATTCGCGGCGGCGGGTATCACGAGCAGTATCAGGGACAGTCCCCGGAGGAAGACTTGCATCAGGATCTCAACGGCAAGGGCAAGCCGCTAGCTTACCGTAATCGGGCGCCTGCCCGACCGCGATGCGGCAAGCTCAGAACAGCGAAACCGCGAGAAACACGGCGCTCGCAATGGCAGCGCTGAAGTAGATTTTTTTCCAGTGGATCATGCAGGAACTCGAGTCGTATACGGTGATGCGTAAGCATCATTCTCCGCTTGCAGGCTGAACGGCCGCTTAAAATGCACGCATACGCCGCTAAATTCATGATTCGCGACAACTTTCCCTGCCACGCTGGCGCTTGACGGCCGGGAAGTGCCGATGCTGCAATGGCGGCATGCGCCACGACAGCAGAACGCTCGCCGCTTTTCTTGCAGGACACCCGCGCTTGAGCGTGCTTGCCGGTGCCGGCGTCAGTACCGGATCCGGCATTCCGGATTACCGGGACCGCAACGGGGCCTGGAAACATCCGCAGCCCGTGCAGTACGCCGATTTCATAAAGAGCCCGGCGATCCGGGCGCGCTACTGGGCGCGGAGTTTTGCGGGTTGGCGACGCATCGCAGACGCCAGGCCCAATGCAGCGCATCGCGCGCTGGCGCGGTTGGAGCTCGCGGGGCGCGTAGACAGGCTGATCACGCAAAATGTCGACGGCCTGCATCAGTCTGCTGGCAGCCGGCAGGTCATCGATCTGCACGGCAACCTGGCCAATGTCTGTTGCATCGGCTGCCGTGCGCGATTCCCGCGACGCGAGTGGCAGCGCCTGCTCGCTGCACAAAACCCGGAGTGGCATGTAACTGCCGCGGGCTTCGGCCCGGACGGCGACGCGCGACTCGACAGCCGGGACACAGCGCCGTTCCGGTTTCCTGACTGCCGCCGCTGCGGGGGCATCGTCAAACCGGAAGTCGTTTTCTTCGGCGAACCGGTGCCGAAAGAACGCGTCGCCGCCGCGGCCGATTCCGTTCTGCGCAGCGATGCCCTGCTCGTCATCGGCTCTTCGCTCATGGTGTTCTCCGGATTCCGTTTCGTGCGCCTGGCAGCAGAACAGCGAAAGCCCGTGGCAATTCTCAATCTGGGCCGAACGCGCGGCGATGCGCTCGCAGGTTTGAAAGTCGACGGCGACTGCACGAAGGTCCTGCCTGCTGCCGTAAACACGCTCTTCTGAGAGCCGGCAATGATTGGGGACGTTCGAGTCGTATTCGAGAGTTCCAATCGGCGCGCCTGCACCGATCGTGCGCTGGTGCTCGAGTCCCTGGGTATTCCGTACGAGATCATCGCTGATGACGACACGTCGGCAATCATCGTCGCTGCAGAGCATTCCGCCCGAGCCAGTGAAGAGCTGCGCCTCTACGAGGCGGAAAACCCGGCTCGGCCAATTCCGCGGCGCACGCCATATTCCTACCTGAATCCGGTACCCGGATTGGTTATTTACGCCGTCGTCCTGACCACGATCGCCTGGCTCGCCGGCGAATCCGCGTTCGGCCGCGACTGGCTCGCGGCCGGGCGCGTCGACGGTATTCTGGTTCGCAACGGTGAGTGGTGGCGCACGATTACGGCGCTGACGCTGCACGCGGATCTGAAACACCTGGTCGGCAACCTCGTGTTCGGAGCGCTGTTCGGCCTGTTCGCTGGACGGCTGCTCGGCTCCGGCTGCGCGTGGCTGAGTATCGTCCTTACCGGTGCGCTCGGCAACGCGCTCAATACGCTTCTTCTCGAATCGACGCATCGCGCGATCGGCGCATCGACGGCGGTTTTTGCGGCGCTCGGGCTCGTCGCAGGATTTGTCTGGCGAGGGCGCCTGATGGCGCAGGATCGCTGGTCCCTGCGCTACGGTCCGATCGTCGGCGGCCTGGCACTGCTGATGTACACGGGAACGGGCGACGAAAATACGGACATCGGCGCGCACCTGATGGGATTCGTCACGGGCTTCGCCGGCGGCGTTCTGTTACCGCAGGTCATCGATCATCTGCGGGCGCGAAATATCCAGATGTACCTCGGCGCCGCGGCGCTGCTGCTCGTCACGATCGCCTGGGCCCTCGCGCTTTGAACCTTGAGCCAGCGCGCGATCATGTAGAATGCCGCGCGGAGCGGCGCACGCACGATCCCGTCGCGCAGCGCGCCGGCCAGTTTTTCACGATGGCTGCCGGCGGCAGACAGCACGGCGCCTCACACTCGGTCCGCAAATGGGTGACTTGATGGAAGACCTGACTTTGTCCAATTTTGGAATAGATCTCGAACAACTCGCATCGACGCTGCAGCAAACCGGCGTGGATTTTGCGCTGCGGTTGATTACCGCGGTCGTGATCTTCTACGTCGGCCGCATGGTCGCGAATATCCTTACGGGCACGCTGCGCAGAATGATGCAGAAAAACGAGGTCGACAAGACGCTGGAAACCTTCATCTGCAACCTGACGCGGATCGCGCTGCTGGCGTTCGTCGTCATTGCAGCGATCAGCGCGCTCGG
The DNA here is from genome assembly GCA_041598895.1 of Woeseiaceae bacterium. GTDB lineage: Bacteria > Pseudomonadota > Gammaproteobacteria > Steroidobacterales > Woeseiaceae > UBA1847. The sequence continues at coordinate 8,244 of JBFHXQ010000073.1, forward strand.
TGTCGAGACGACGTCAGTGATCGCGGTGCTTGGTGCCGCCGGCCTGGCCGTCGGTCTCGCGATGCAGGGTTCGCTGTCAAACTTCGCGGCCGGCGTATTGATCGTGCTGTTTCGCCCGTACCGGGTGGGCGATTATATTGAAGCGGCGGGAATCGGCGGCACCGTCGAGAGCGTGCAGATTCTGACCACCGTCATGCGCACGCCGGACAACAAACGCATCATCGTGCCGAACAGCCAGATCATGAACTCTGCGATAACCAACTACTCGGTGAACGATACGCGGCGCATCGATCTGGTGGTCGGTGTGGGCTACGGCGACGACCTCGACAAGGTGCGCGCAACGCTGGAAGATCTGGTTAAAAACGAGGAGCGGATTCTCCGCGATCCGGCCTGGGTCATTGCCGTCGGCGAGCTGGCCGACAGCAGCGTGAATTTCTACGTTCGGCCCTGGGTCAAGACGGAAGATTACTGGTCGGTCCGCTTCGATCTGACCGAAGCCATCAAGAAACGCTTCGACGACGTCGGTATCCAGATTCCGTTTCCGCAGCACGATGTGCACCTGCACGAGGCGTCGGCCTGAGCGATCCGGAAAGCACGCCAAGACCCGGCTTTGCACGTCAACGAAACTCCTCGTCAGGCGTTATAGAGACGGATAGGTGCGGATTTGCCGCATCAGGCGCGCCCGCGCGGACCGTTTAGGGTGCGTTCAGGCGCATGCGGCATAATGGGCCAGCTGTCACGCAAGGGCAGCCGATCGGGAGACTTCGACAATGCGCATGGCGATTTACCTCAGTGTGTTCTGCATCCTGCTCGGCGCCGCCGGCTGCGCCGCGCACCCGGACCCCATCGTCGACATGCGCGGCGTTGACAGGGATGAATTCGCCAGGGACTGGCGGGAATGCGCCGCGTATGCGGAAGAAATTCGTATCAGCGAAGGCGTCGCCCGTGGCACAGCCACGGGTGCCGCTGTCGGCGCGATCTCCGGCGCGATAACGGGCGATGTCGGCGAGGGAGCCGCCTATGGCGGCGTCTACGGCGGTACCCGCTCCGGCCTCGACGCGGATCGCGCCCAGCAGGCCGTGTTCAAACGCTGCCTCGCCGGCCGCGGCTACCGCGTGTTGAACTAGCTCGGCGCAAGCCCGGGATGCTTCCGGGATTCGGCGAACCACGATCGGTTGACGTCCGGTCCGGGCTTCGATACTGTGAATTTATACAGTATCCGGGCCAACACGAACATGCCGATCAGCGTGCACAAGGGCCGCGGCGCGGTGTCGCGTCGGGACGGCCGCTTCGAGACCCGCCCCGTCGCGCTGACCGACGAGGAAGTGGCGAACGTCAACGCGCGTGCACCAGAGACGGTGCTTACCGCGATGCGTACAGGCCGAATCATCGCCCGAAACCGGTCGCCGGACGTTCCCTTCGACCGCTCGATTAATCCCTACCAGGGCTGCGAGCACGGCTGCATTTATTGCTACGCAAGGCCCAGCCACAGCTACCTGGATCTGTCCCCGGGGCTCGATTTTGAGACTCGGATATTTTTCAAGCCCGAGGCGCCAGACCGGCTGTTCGAGGAATGGCAAAAGCCTGGCTACGTGTGTGAGCCGATTACGATCGGCGCTAACACGGACCCCTATCAGCCGAGCGAGCGCAGAACAGGGCTGACCCGGAAGCTCCTGGATCTGTTTCGACAGCATCGGCATCCCGTTAGCCTGATAACAAAAGGCAGCCTGATCACGAGGGATCTCGATATCCTCACCGATCTCGCCAGCCGTAAGCTTTGCTCCGTCGCGGTCAGCCTCCCGACGCTCGACGCCGCGCTGAAGCGCATTATGGAACCGCGGGTACCGTCCGCCGAGTCGCGGCTCAAAGCCGTGCGCGAGCTGTCTGCGTGCGGCGTGCCGACGAGCGTGCTGGTCGCGCCCGTCATTCCGGCCATCAATGACCACGAAATCGAGCGCATATTGCACGCTGCACGAGTGGCTGGCGCGCGCCAGGCTGCGTATATTTTCCTGCGCCTGCCGCACGAGGTTAAGGACCTCTTCGCAGACTGGCTCGCGACCCATTTTCCCGATCGCGCCGAGCACGTGCTGAGCCTCGTTCGGCAAGCAGGTGGGGGCCGCGATTACGACAGCCGATTCGGGATCCGGCAGACCGGGCGCGGCCCGTACGCCGAGATGCTCGGCAAACGGTTTCGCGCCGCGTGCCGCCGTGTCGG